>DATIMM010000134.1:0-15211 GCA_035475295.1 Bryobacteraceae bacterium | reverse complement strand
AACTTTGTCTACGACGTGACGGTTGACAGCGGCACTCTTTTCACGGGGTTGAATGCCGCGAGCGTTAAAGCACTCTACGTCGATAGCAACGGCAATAAGGTGGGCGCGCTGATGTCTGAAGACATCACTCTTCAGACGGTCACGGCTACTCCGGAACCGGCCTCTCTGGGAATGGCGGGTTTGGCCCTGGTTGGATTTGCGCTCATCTCCGGCAGACTTCGCAAGCGTAGCGCCAAGCTGGGCTCTCTATAAGGAGGCGCGGCGTCCACTAAGGCCTTGTTACAGTGCCAGTGAATGACAGATGATATATGGCCACGACTTGTCCAGAGTTTTCATCGGAAACTCTGGACTCGGCTTGTATACTGCCGATCCAGGGCACCGCGCTGAGAACACCTTGGACGGCGGCAAGCCGCACAATTGTTCCTCCCGGAAAATCCAAGTTTGTTCTCCCCAGTACTGAACTCTGAACCAGAACTTCTCCTTACGTAGTCTATACATCCTGAATGATCAACGATCTCTGGTACAAAGACACAGTCGTTTACTGCCTCTCCGTCGAAAGCTACATGGATGCGAACGGAGATGGGGTCGGAGACTTCAAGGGTCTGATGCGCCGGCTCGACTATCTGCAGGGCGTGGGGGCGACAACCATCTGGCTTATGCCGTTTCAGCCGTCGCCCGGGCGGGACGGTGGCTACGATATCGCTGACTATTACGGCGTGGACCCCCGCTACGGGACTCTGGGCGATTTTGTGGAGCTAACTCACGCATGCCGGCAACGCGGCCTGCGGGTCCTGATCGACCTGGTCGTGAATCACACCTCCGACCAACATCCCTGGTTTCAGAGTGCGCGCACCGACCCGAATTCTCCGTACCGCAACTGGTATGTCTGGTCGAAAAAGAAGCCGCGCGACGCGGACAGCGGCATGGTGTTCCC
Organism: Bryobacteraceae bacterium; assembly: GCA_035475295.1. Lineage (GTDB taxonomy): Bacteria > Acidobacteriota > Terriglobia > Bryobacterales > Bryobacteraceae > Bog-105. Next base: position 14,277 of record DATIMM010000134.1, on the reverse strand, counting down.
TGGTGTGCAGAAATCCACGTGGACGTATGACGACACGGCCAAAGCCTGGTACTTTCATCGCTTCTATCACTTTCAGCCCGACCTCAACACCAGCCATCCGCAGGTGCAGGCCGAGATCCTCAAGATCATGGGCTTCTGGCTTCAACTGGGCGTGTCAGGCTTTCGTATGGACGCAGTGCCGTTCGTGATTGCGGAAAAAGGGGCCGACGTGACCGAACCGGTCGAGCACTATGAGATGCTGCGGTCCTTTCGGGAATTCCTGACGTGGCGTGAAGGGGACGCGATCATCCTGGCCGAGGCAAATGTCCTGCCGAAAACCGATATGGAGTACTTCGGGGAGGATGGAGACCGGATGGAGATGATGTTCAACTTCAACGTGAACCAGAATCTCTTTTACGCTCTGGCGATGGGGGATACGGGTCCTCTGGTGAATGCGCTAAAAGCAACCAAGCCACGGCCCGCCACGGCACAATGGGGGCAGTTTCTGCGCAATCACGACGAGTTAGACCTCGGGCGGCTCTCGGATGAACAGCGCGAAGCAGTTTTTGCTGCGTTTGCTCCCGATGAAGATATGCGGCTTTATGGGCGCGGAATTCGACGGCGTCTTGCTCCCATGTTGCAGGGTGATCGCCGGCGGCTCGAGCTTGCTTACAGTCTGATGATGACTATGCCGGGAACTCCCGTCGTACGTTACGGCGACGAGATTGGCATGGGCGATGATCTGCGCCTTCCCGAACGTCTGTGCGCGCGTACGCCGATGCAGTGGTCGACTGAGCCGCATGGCGGATTTTCGAAATGCGAGAAGACGTTCCTGCCCGCAATTCAAGGCGGTCCGTATGGCTTTGAACATGTAAATGTGGCTGAACAGCGCCGGAATCCGAACTCGTTTTTAAATTGGTTCGAGCGCGTGATCAGAATGCGCAAGGAAGTTCCCGAGGTGGGCTGGGGCGATTTCGCCGTACTCAAAACGGGAAAGCCGGACGTATTGGCCATGCGCTACGATTGGCGCAATAATTCCGTGCTTTTTGTGCATAATCTCGGCCAAACTCCCTGCGAAGCGTGGATTAATCCTGGCGTCGATCCCGAGCTTGGCCGGACCCTCATCAATCTTTTATCGGACGATCATAGCCGGGCGGAAGCGGGCGAAAAACACTGTATTTTGCTGGAACCGTACGGATATCGCTGGTACCGTGTAGGTGGCCTGGACTATCTATTGAACAGGAGTGACTTTTAGGCTTATGCGTTCGCAGTTCCTACTGCGAATTGTGACGATTCGACGGCGTCCTATTCCGGGAAAAAGAGCACGCCCATTTGATAATCGGTAAATTCTCCGCCGCTGGTCAGCGTGAAAATGGAGGTGACCAATCCCTGTGCGGCTGCAAACTGCCCCTCGCCTCCTTCCACTTTCCAACTGGAAGTTCCCGCCATCAGACCCGCCTCAATGTTGCTGTCGACATGTCCGTTGTGAGTGGTGACGAGCTTCAGAACGTGTTCGCTTTCCTCGCCGAGCGTGATTGTGCCGTTTCCCTGGAAGGCGCCCGCGCCCGTAAGGCGGAATTCGACCTCCATAAAAGCTAATTGTCCGTCGGAGGCCTGCAGTTCCGATTCGATTCCGGCGTCGCGAATGTGGGTATGAAGTACCGAGCTGGTGGCGCTGGCAGTCGTGCGCAATACTTTCGTATCAGAAGTAGCAGGCGAGGTCTGCCCGCGAAAGTGCATCGTGTAAAAAATCTTCCTCATTGGTCCATTCGTGCTCCATAGATTATTAGATCGTATCCCGCATTTTGCTTTCCCGGTTGAGCTGTTTCCTTTACGGGAGCTCCTGCCCAAACGGCTGATGTGCGCAACGGTGTTTCGAATGCAGACTGGAGGCATGAGTAGTACGGATAGGGTTGGCCTCAGTAAATTCTCGGAGGCCTTGGTCAGCTTAGTGGAACGGGTGTCATCGGGCGTGGTTGCGGCAAGGACCGCTCCGTACCGGGTGGTTAGCGGAGTGGCGTTGCGCGAAGACATCATTGCGGTGACGAACCACACGCTGCGCCAAGGCGGTTCGATTTCGGTGCAGCCATCGGACGGAAGGTCGCTATCCGCCACGGTGCTCGGCAGAGAGCCCCGACTCGACCTGGCATTTCTGAGGACCGAAGGCGGAGCGCTAACCGCTTTGCCTCCCGCCGAACCGACCGCCTTGAAGGTGGGGAGCCTTGCCGCTGTGGTGGGCATGACAGTGGACGTGGGGCCTTCGGTAAGCCTGGGAATTCTGGGCGCGGTGGGAGGAAGCCGCCGTACCTGGCGCGGCGGGAGCCTTGATCATTTCCTGCGACTGGATGTCAATCTTTATCCCTCGCAGTCAGGGGCAGCGGTGGTGAACGCGGAGGGGCAACTTATCGGCCTGGCGACACCCGGCTTGCTGAGACACTCGGCCTTGGCCGTGCCTGTGGTCACCATGAATCGTCTGCTGGACGAGCTTCTGCGGGAAGGACGGATTCGGCACGGCTACCTGGGAGTCGGAATGCAGCCGGTTCCAATTCCACGTGGGCTCCGGGAGAAACTACACGGCGCGCCTGATTCCGCGCTGATCGTCCTGAGTGTGGAACCGGACTCACCCGCCGAGCGAGCGAACATGCAGCTGGGCGACATTCTTGTGTCGCTGGACGGCAGGCCGACCACGGCGGTGGAGGAACTACAGGAGGCGTTGCGCGGGGACGTGATTGGACGCACGGTAAAGGCGATTGTCATTCGGGGTGGCAACGTCATCGATGTGGACGTGACCCTCGCGGAGCGGCCGAAGAAAGGAAACTGAAATGTCCATTCCCGTTCCGGGGCGAATTGCCGAGGTGCTTCGGCGGTCGACCGTGCAGATTCGAAGCGGGACCGGTCGACGGCAGGGCTGCGGGTCGGCTGTCATGCTGCACCGAGAGCAGTTAGTGACAAACGCTCATGTCCTGACGGCGCCCGATGTAACGGTTGAGTCGTGGGAAGGAAAAACGACTTCGGCAACGATCGTCAAGACGGACCGGCGGCGGGACCTCGCTTTGTTGGCAGCGCCGGGACTGGACGCGCTGCCCGCCCAGTTGGGCGATTCCGCTCAGTTGAAGGCGGGTGCCCCGCTGATTGCCGTTGGCAATCCGCTCGGCTTCGTCGGGGCTGTTTCTACTGGTGTCGTGCATTCCATTGGGCCTATCGAACATATCGGGAATCTCGCATGGATTCGCGCGGACATTCGGCTGGCTCCCGGGAATTCTGGAGGGCCGTTGGCCGACTGGCAGGGCCAGGTGGTTGGCGTGAATACCATGATTGTTTCGGGCGGCCTTGCGCTGGCAGTTCCAAGCCGCGAGGTGCAACGCTTTCTGCAGCGAAAGAATTCACCGTTGAGCCTTGGCGTTGTCATTCGTCCTGTAGCGTGGAAGGGCGGGGCGCTAGGCATGATGATCCTGGAACTTGTGGACGGCAGTGCCGCCGAACAGGCCTCGCTGCTGCCCGGCGATGTTCTGGTGGCCGCCGACGGAAGGCATTTCCGCTCCGTAGACGACCTGCAAGCGAGCATCGATGAGGCACCAGGAATGCTGCTTCATCTTGACTTCTATCGAGGAGGCCAGAACACACTACGGCAGGTAACGGTCCGGCTCTTGCCCGAACGGGTGAGATACGCCGCTTGATACGGGTCCTCATCATTGCTGATTCTTTAGAGCGCGGGCGCGCCCTGGCGCGCTTCCTCGGGGAAGACGAACGGCTGGAAGTTGTGGGAGTGCGTACCGGTTCGGTGTTTCGAGAGGACAGCATTGTGGATGTGGCCGACGTGATCCTCAGTTCCGGCCTTCGCGTGGCACAGTTGCCTGGCGACGGTCCTCCCGTCGTAGTCCTTAGCGACGATTTCACCGAAACGGTGCCCGCAGGGGAAGCGATCCACGGCTGGTTGCCCATGCATTCTTCGGTTGGCGAAATAGCTGCAGCGATCACGGCTGCGTCCAGCGGTCTGTTTGTACTGACGCAGGAACAGACAAGGCGCTGGCTGCCGAACCCTGGAAGGGCTACGGGTGAGTCGTTCGAAGTTGAGTCGCTGACACCCCGTGAACTACAGGTTCTGCGGCTTTTGGCCGAGGGGTTGGGTAATAAGGAACTCGCCGGGCAACTTGGCATCTCGGACCACACGGCCAAGTTTCATGTCGCCCAAATCCTGGCAAAGCTCGGTGCAACCAGCCGGGCGGAAGCTGTTGCAATCGGCATCCGTCGGGGGCTGGTGCCCATCTGAGAGCACTGCTTGGCTACCCTGAACTTATGCCCGCTAAGACGACTTGGGACACAGAGCTTTACGAATCACGCCACTCGTTTGTCTGGCAGCATGGCGAAGGACTGCTCGATCTGCTAGCTCCCAGACCCGGCGAATGCATTCTTGATCTCGGATGCGGTACCGGCCAGCTCACGGCCAAGATTGCGGACGCCGGAGCCGCCGTACTCGGACTGGACGCTTCTCCTGACATGATCGGCCAGGCACGTCAAAACTATCCGCGATTGCAGTTCAAGCTGGAGGATGCGACAGCTATGCAGTTCGAGAATGAATTTGACGCGGTCTTTTCGAACGCCGCACTTCACTGGATGCTGGACGCAGCGGCGGTTGCAAAGAACATCGCCCGCGCCCTTAAGCCGGGGGGCCGCTTTGTTGCGGAACTGGGTGGTCACGGCAACATCGGACAGATAGTCTCGGCGATTGAGACGACCATCAAGCGGCATACTGGAACCGTTCCTCCCGGCCGGACATTCTTTCCATCGATTCCGGAGTACACGACTCTGCTTGAGGCGGAAGGATTGGAGGTGCAACTCGCGCATCTGTTTGACCGCCCCACTCCGCTGGAAGGCGAGACAGGGATGGAGAACTGGATTCACCAGTTCAAGTGGTATTACTTCGAAAACGTTCCCCTTGCGCAGCGCACGTCGATCCTGGCTGAAGTGGTTGCCGCTCTTCGTCCCAAACTGTTCCGTGACGGAGTCTGGTTTGCGGATTACCGGCGTTTGCGTGTTGTGGCCGTCAAGCCAGCAGAATAGTGGCGGCCAGCGGCGCTACGCGGCCAGTAATTCTCGGCAGGGACGAGTGCTTTCAGTTAGGCAAATTCGATTTCGACCCAGTCACCATCCTGAAGGTTGTAAGCGTCCCGCAGCTTAACATCGGTGGCGATTTCAATTATGTTTCGGGGGTGATGTCCCGTCCCTTGTTCGTTCTGATCCGTGCGCAACACAAACGCGTGGCGGTCAAAGATTCGGCAGGGAACAATGCTGACCGAAACCCGGCCACCATACTCACTCCCTTCAAGCCGCGTGACATTCGCCGGTAGTGAATACGGAAAGGGCAGTTCGACATTGAGAGTACCAGGATAAAGTTGCATCCCGGTTTTCTTCAGGTATAAGTCGTTGAGCTTTCCGATCCAGATGCCGAAATCGGCTCGACCGCTCATGACCGTGCCGCGAACGCGTGACATGGTTCAGGAATAACACAAAGCACCGCTACGAGCTTCGCGGGACCGATGCCGCGAATTGTATGTCCATTCCTGTGGCGCGTTTCTCGGAGTCTATTGTGCAAATTCCCGGAATAGCGTATTGAAATAGAACAGTTGCACAAAATTGTGCAAAACTGGGGCATGCACTCCCGAACTGATGTAATTACCAGCAGCAGTAAAGCGGAATCGTATCAGCAAATCTGTCGACAGTTGGAAGAGTTGCTGGGAAATGAGAGCGATTTTGTTGCAAATGCCGCCAATACGTCCGCTCTGCTGTTCCAATCGTTGCCCGATGTGAATTGGGCCGGCTTTTATATCGCGCAAGGGGAAGAGCTGGTGCTAGGGCCCTTTCAGGGGAAACCTGCCTGCGTACGAATTCCCTTCGGCAAGGGAGTTTGCGGTTCCGCGGCGGCGACCGGGGAGACGATTGTTGTTCCGGACGTGAGCAAGTTTCCAGGACACATCGCCTGCGATACTGCTTCGCAATCTGAGATTGTCGTTCCGCTGCTGAACTGGGGCAAGCTGCTGGGCGTCCTGGATATCGACAGCGCATCACTGAACCGTTTTGACGAAGAGGACCGCGAGGGCATTGAATCCGTCGTTTCTGTGTTCCTGGCATCCCAAACGACCAACGATTTGCCCGACCTGAGCGAGGAAAAGGCGCAACAGTAGCTGCGGTCGGGCCGGTGCCGTTACACTGAAATTTGGCGGCTTTCAACTACTCAACTGCAACGCATTGCCCCAACTGCGGGACTGCACTGAGCCCGGAAGACTTGATCTGTCCGAACTGCCGCCGTTTCGTTCACGCGCAGGAGCTGGAGCAAATTGCCACCCGGGCGCGGCAGTTGACTGCCTTCGGACAGCTTGAGCCCGCGCGGAACGAATGGCTGGCAGCGCTGAAACTGATGCCGCCGCAGTCGAGCCAGTACCAGGCGGTGCTGCGGGAAGTCCAAAAGCTCAACTACAAGTTAAATCCCATTCCGGAAAACGCCCCGAAGAAGACCGACTGGAAAAAGCGGTTCGGTCCCTTGGGCGTTGTCATCGCCGCGATCTTGAAATTCAAGACCCTGGGGCTGCTGTTCCTCACGAAGGGGAAATTTCTGCTGCTCGGTCTGACGCACTTCAAGATGATTTTCAGCGTCCTGGCCTTCCTGGGAGTGTATTGGGCGTTGTTCGGCTGGTGGTTCGCCATTGGATTTACCGTATCGATTTTCCTGCACGAGATGGGGCACTATCTGGTGGCCCGGCGGTTCGGGTTTGCCGCCGAGTTGCCCATGTTTATTCCTGGCCTGGGCGCTTATGTGAAATGGGCGGGTGCCGGAGTAGCGCCTGGCATTCGCGGGCAGATTTCACTGGCCGGGCCGCTGTTCGGACTAATATCCGGACTCCTTTCTTACGGAATCTTTCTTTCTACTGGCGATGGGGTCTGGCTGGCGATTGCGCACGTGGCAGGTTGGATCAATCTATTGAACCTGATCCCGATCGGCATCTTCGATGGCGGCTCGGCGATGTCCGGTTTGGGGCGACAGGAAAGAATGGCCGTGCTGGTGGTGAGCCTGGCGATGTGGTTCTTCCTGGGAGAGTTCCTTTATCTGGCTATTGCGGCCGCGACGGGATACCGGATCTGGAAGAAGGATTTCCCGACGGAGCCCAACCATACGTTGGGTTTCTATTTCGTGGGGCTGATTATGGCCTGCGGTTTTCTAAGCTGGTTCAGCCTGATCCAGGCCCAGCAAATCTTCCATCGCTAGACTTCTTTCCACGCCTGCTCGGCATCGGAACGGCGGACGTAATTGGCATCGAGAGCGGCCGGATCTCTCCAAAGATGGCGGTCCAGTTCAGCGCAGTAAGCGACGGCGGATGCCAGATAGTACGGTTCGTCCGCATTTTGCGAAACGAACTCGGTGGCGTCACGGCCAGGACCGGCGAGCCATTCGTCCCGCTTCATGACGGTTTCGGAAGAGACTAACTCCAATCGAGAGTTATAGATAGCGGCGTAGACTTCGCCTCGGCGCGCATCGAGCAGGATTCCTCTGCGGTCAGTTTTGCCAAACGAAGCCAAGGCCCGGAGGTTCGAGATGCCAATGGCGGGCTTGCCCATAGCCTCTGCTAAGCCCTTGGTAGTACCTAGGCCTACGCGGACCCCGGTGAAGGCTCCGGGGCCACTGCCGGCGGCAAAGCAGTCGACTTGATTCAGGGTGAGTCTGGCTTCGTTCAGTAATTTTTCGACCGCGGGAAGGATCAGGTGCCCGTAGCCGGTGGACGAATTAAGGGTAGATTCGGCCACGGTCTGCCCGTTTGAGCGCAGCGCGATGCTACCGAACTCGGAGGTGGTATCGATGGCAAGGATGTTCACTGAGGAAGCTGGTAAACCTTGTCTACTTCATACGCCTTGCCGTAGGCGTTGATCGCTTGCAGGCGCAGGCTGAGGGGGGCGGGTCGTTGATCTAGCATGTATTTCGGTATGGAGAAGGTGCCGGACGATCCGATGCCGAGCACGCGGGGTCCCTCGCTGCCGCCCGCGATCTCTCCCCACCAGACGTATTGCATGAAGCGGCTGGCGCGATTGGCGCGAGTGAGCTTGACCCCGAACGGAGTGGGGATGGCGGCGTTGAACGAATCTCCCCGAGGATCGGTGATTTCGAAGGGAATACGGGCAGGATTGGTTTCTACCTCCTGGATTGGCGGCGACTGCGATTCGAAGTAATAGGACCGGAGCATCGATGCTTTGTGGCCCTCACGGGCGACCTGCAACACCCAATCGTGAGAGTTGTCCGGAGTCTGCTGGCTGAACACCTCGCCTTTGTAGTTTTTGAGCGGGATCTCTTCGCCGGTGGCGGGATTCACCCACACGGGATTGTATTTGTGTTTGGGCAGCGTGATCTCGACGTTGCCAGGCTGCGCGGCGTAAGCCAGATATTCGACCTCCTCCAGGCCAACGGCGCGGGCTCCGTCCACATCGAAGTAGGGCTCCAGTTCCCAGTGACGGGTGTCCCGCATCACGCGGACCCAGATTTGAACGGCCTTAACGTTGGCTTCGTTCCGCAGGGCGTCATAGGAGACGCTAGGGTACTCGCCGCTAGTGGTGGAAGCCCACAGCTCATGACGAAACTTGTCCGGGTCCGTTGCGACCACGATGTGGATCTCGGGCGAGGCGGTGAACTGATGCTCGACGGCACCAAGTTCCGGGCTGGGGCAGGCCTCAATGAGATAGTTCATCCAGCCATCCCCAAAAAAGGGAGAAGAGGTCATTCGGGCGTCTGTAGAACGCGGGTGATTGTAGCCGTCGTATTTCTGCAGGAGCGCATTCAGGTCCTTGAGCAACGCGCGGGGATGCGGAACATCCTCAAAATGCTCAATGCCCTGCCAGGTGACGTTCAGAGATCCGTAGCGGGCGGCCAGATAGCGAACAAGCGGCTCACGCCGGTCGGCGTTAGCGAAGAATCCTGCCTGGATGAACTGGTCGTCGGCAAGGATCAGATCGAGGGTGAATCCGCGATCGTTAGCGGCGAGAATGCGCTGGTCCAGGGCGGCGAAGTAGGGGAGGTTGGGCTCCAGATCAGCATTCAGGGGCTTGATTGAACCGGTCAACGTCAACAGAGTTCCGCGAACATGGGTAAATCCGTCGTGCTTACGTGCGTCGAGCCAGGACTCCATGCTGGGCTGGTCAAGTTGCAGGAATGGAACCGACGCGGCCAGCCAAAGGTGGGGCTGTTTGTTGGTGGTCCACCAGTGGCGAACGTTTGCGACGCTCACGAATCCGGGGCTGGAGGTATCAGCCACGGAAAATGTAGATTCCTTGTCATCGAGCCGTTTGATGGAACTGGAGACGTGGTACGCCCAGGTACCTGGCTCGGTGGGACTGAAGCGGACGCGTAGAGTAGTACCGCCATCCCAAAAGGCATGCACCAGGTATGTGGTGTGGCTAGGGGAGCGGAACTCCACGTTCAGGAGGTCGTCGCGGTAAGGCGATGCGGACGCTGGGAGTTCGTTGTTGTTCCAGTTAAAGGTGAGTTCGCAAGGAGAAAAACTCTTCGCCCCTTCGGAGCAGGCGGGTAGGGCATAGGAATATCCCGCGGATAACAGGAATAGAAGGGCTAAGATGCAGAGCCCTGAGCGACGCATAAACTTCAGAATAGCTTGGCATCTTTTTTGGCAGTCGATCCGTATTGCTGCTAAAAATCTGGTACTTGATGAAATATTTATAGGAAGTTTGTTACTTAGTGGATAGGACCCTTTTAGGCGTGGGAAACGTCTGTTGTATTAGGAAATAGATTCATCGACCAAGTCGCCGAGAAGAAATGCGAGGTTGGTAATGGACATCGTAGGTGATCGAAGATTCGTTGAGGTGCCAGGAGGCAAGACTCATGAGCTGCCACCGCTATTAGTGAAGACTGCTCACGATGTAAGGCGGTTGGACAAAATGATGGGAATGGCTGCCGACATGATCGACCAGGAAGAGATGGTGCCGCTCGCCATAGGTGGAGAGGTTGCCACGGACGAGATACTGGAGCAACGCAAGATGGACTTGGCGTTGAATCTGGTAGACCAGTACCTGGGTTTATTGGGCCACTGGCATTGGGGCGACAGCGTAATCGAATGGATCCGGCAGTGCGAGATCACGTTCGGTACGCGCCTGGAGCTTCGCAATCTGTTACGAAGCGATGTATGGCCGCATGCCGGACGAAGCAGTTTTGTGCAGCTGCTGGAAGATAAGGCAATCAAAACAGAAGGCGTGCAGTTAGAGAAGGCCGTGGGGTTGCGTCTGGCATTCCGGCAGATGCCGCCGATCCGGTGTTGCTCCGATCAGTTCCTGTTTTACCTGAACAACTCCGTGGCTGCGAGTGCGTACCAGACATGGCTGACGATGGCGCCGAATCCGGTTGCCTCGTTTCCGCCGGAGCGGTTTCACTTCGACATCGTGAATATGTCGCTTGACGTGCAGTGACGCGTCATTTGCGCCGGGGCCGAGGGCTCTTCAGAAGTTTTCGATAACAAAGTCAAACAGTATTTCCAGCGCTGCCGCGGTTTGCGGATTGGAGATACGTGTGGGGTCGTAGGCCCGCTCCAGCACCAGTCCGCTGAGCAGCGCTTCCAGGATTACTTTGGGTACCTCCGATTGCGCCGGCTCCGCACAGGGTTGGGGCGGCAGCAGGTCGTGCAGAGCTTCCATATGCAGAGACTTGCGAATTCGCCGATGTGCGCCGGCTAGTTTGGCGCGGAGCTCGGGATGCCTGAGGGCAAAGAGCTTCCACTCCAGGATGAGCAGTGTCCATTGCTTGTTTCGCAACCGGCTGACGTAATAACCGCGAAGTTGCGCCAGTCTTTCCTTCGTAGATTTACCCGTTTCCAGCAGAGCATGGACCTCCGCCATGTGCTGGTTAGCCCGGTCTTCCAGCAGCGCGAGAAATAAATCTTCCTTTGTGCGGAAGTGCGCGTAGAAAGCGCCGCGCGTGTAGCCCACGGCGGCGGCGATGTCCTCGATTCGGGCAGCCTCAAATCCATCACGCGCAAAGATGGCCTGCGCCGCCTCGAGAAGCTTCCGGCGCGTGGCTTCCGTTCTGGCCTGATGCTTGTTTGTTGCCGCCATCTACAAAGATTATATACATACATGTATGTATTGTTAGAGTCCATCGTGGTAATTTCAGAGAACAGGCTGTTGTGACTTTACACAAGAGACATCTTCCATTTGTTCTAGCCGCCCTTTCCTGGGCGATGCTTCCCGCGTTGTGCCGGGGGCAGGCCCCAGGCGGCGCGGCACCGGGGGGCGGCAGCCGGGCAACATCGCTTCCGCTGTCGGGACGATCGGGGCAAGAGAACGCGGTTACGGCTCAGCAGAGCGCCACTTCTGGCAGCGGAGTGGCCACGGTCAGCAGTTCCATTCAGGTCGGCGGCAACTTCGCGGGTAGCGTTCCGACGCAGGCGGAATCCACAGGCCCGCTCTCGCTGACGATGGCCGAGGCGGTGAAAAAGGGTTTGGCCGCGAATCTGGGTGTGATTGCAAGCGATGCGTCGTCCCGAGCGACGCGGGCCGCGCGGCTGCAGTCGCTCAGTTCTCTCCTGCCGGACATTTCTTTATCGGCCTCGGAAACCGTGACGCAGGTGAACCTGGCCGCCTACGGACTGAAACTCAACATTCCCACCGTGCCCGGGATTCCTTCGTTCAACATTCCCACCGTCGTGGGACCGTATTCGTATTCGCAGCTGCAAGGAAACCTAAGCCAATCCGTGTTTGATCCGGTGCGAATTCGAAACTGGAAAGCCAGTAAGGAAACCGAGCGGGCTTCGCTTCTTTCGGCCAAAGATGCGCGGGAACTCGTGGTATTTGCAGTGGCGGGCACGTATCTGCAACTGGAGCAGGCGGTGGCGAGAGTGGAATCGCAACAGGCGCAGGTGGCCAATGCCGAAGCGATCCACCGGCAGGCGGCCGTTCGCAAAGAAGTGGGAACGAACGCCAAGATCGACGTTGTCCGTACGATGGTGGAGTTGCAGACCCAGCAACAACGGCTAGCCTCGTTTCGATCGGACGTCCGCAAGCAGGAGATCACGCTGGCGAGGCTGGTGGGTCTTCCCCAGGATCGAAAGATTGTTCCGCGGGATGCACTTTATTACCATCCGGTCGCACTGCCGGAAGTGGAACAGGAAGTGGCCTACGCCTGGGCTCATCGCTCTGACCTGCGGCAGGCGGAGGCACAAGTGCATGCGGCCGAGCTAGTGCTTTCCGCAGCGCACGCCGAGCGACTGCCGAGTGTTTCCCTCAGCGGCAACTACGGCGCAATAGGCCCGAATCCCACGTCGGCTCACGGCGTATTCGGCGTGACCGGATCGATTAATGTTCCGCTGTATCAAGGAGGACGCCTGCGGGCCGACATTCAGCAGGCCGAAGCGACGCTGAGTCAGCGCAGAGCGGAGTTGCAGGACCAGAAAGCCAGAGTGGAGCAGGAGGTGCGGACAGCCTGCATCGATCTTCAAACGGCAGCGGGCCAGGTTCAACTGGCTGACAGCAACCGGAAGTATGCCGCAGAAACGCTGGCCGAATCGCGAGACCGGTTCGGAGCGGGCGTAGCGACCACGGTGGAAGTTGTGCAAGCGCAAGAACAGGTCGCCAACGCCGAGAGCGACTACCTTACGAGTTTATTTTCATTCGATTTAGCACGGCTGGCCCTAGCGAGGGCAACGGGACAGGCCGAGGGACAAGTACCGGATTTGTCGGGAGGAAAGCAGTGAGCGAGAACGAAAAAGGCTCCGTCGCGGAGGCCGAGAATCAGATCACACCGGGGGTAGCGAGAGACCCGGCGTCCGTTCCTCCGGAGAAGGCACCCAGCGCCAATACAGGAGGACGCAGACGAGCGTTCACGATTTTCTTTGTCGTTCTGCTAATCGCAGTGATTGGAGCACTACTCTGGTGGCTTCACGCACGGGATTACGAAGGTACGGACGACGCGCAGGTGGACGCACATCTGAATCCGGTGACGGCGCGGATTGACGGCACGATTACGCACGTATACGTAGAGGATAACCAGTGGGTGAAGCCCGGAGATCCGCTGGTGGACCTGGATCCGCGCGACCGGCAGGCGGCGCTGGATCAGGCATTGGCGCAGCTGGGGCAAGCCAAAAGTCAAGTGACGAGCCAAGCGCCGAATGTACCGATTACTTCGGTGGAAAACGCCACGAATATCGAAACCGCGCAGGCAGAGGTGGCAAACTCCGAGGCAGCGCTGGCGGCGGCGAGACGCGATTACCAGGTAGCCGAGGCAAAACTGGCAGAGTCAGAGGCAAACAACGGGCGAGCGCAAGCAGATTTAGCACGATACAAAACTCTGATTGCCAAGGAAGAAGTTTCTCAGCAAGAGTACGATCAAATCGCAGCGACGGCGAAGGCGCAGGCAGCAACGGTAGAAGCGAGCCGCGCTTCTTTGTTATCGGCGGAGAAAACCGTGGACCAGCGGCGTGCGCAGCTGCAGCAATCGGAAAGCAAGCTGGCCCAGTACCGGCGCAATGGGCCCCGGCAGATTGAAATTCAGAAAGCCATGGTGACGGCGAATCGGGCGAACGCTCAAAACGCCGAGGCGCAGCTGGAATCCAGGCGCCTGGAACTCAGCTACACGAAGATCGCCGCTCCGGTGGCGGGGATTGTCATGAAACGGTCGGCGGAGGTGGGGGCGCATATTTCGGCGGGCCAGCAGTTAATGATGATCGTGCAGATGGCCGATGTGTGGGTGACGGCAAACTTTAAGGAAACGCAGCTGCGGCTGATGCGGCCCGGGCAGCCGGCCACGATTCACGTCGACGCATTGAATCGAGACTTCGATGGGTATGTGGAGAACATCGGCGGCGCAACAGGTTCGATCAGCAGCGTCCTGCCGCCGGAGAATGCCACGGGGAATTACGTGAAAGTCGTCCAGCGGATTCCCGTGCGCATCCGGTTCAAACCGAATCAAGCGGGATTAGAGCGGCTGAGGCCCGGCATGTCGGTGGAACCGAGTGTGCGCACAGGAAGCTAACGATGCCAGCTCCTCCGCGTTACAAGGATTGGAAGCCGTCCCATAACCCGTGGGTAGTTGCCCTGACGGTGACGCTGGCGACGTTTATGGAGGTGCTGGACTCCTCGATCGCGAACGTAGCACTGCCGCACATCGCCGGCTCGTTAGGGGCCAGCTACGAGGAGGCGACGTGGGTGCTGACGAGCTACCTGGTTTCGAGCGCCATTGTGCTTCCCATTTCCGGATGGCTGGCGACGGCGATCGGGCGTAAGCGCTTTTACATGATTTGTGTCGTGCTGTTCACG
>DATIMM010000133.1:0-19446 GCA_035475295.1 Bryobacteraceae bacterium | reverse complement strand
TCTCACCCTGAGTGAGTTCGCCACCTTGACAGGCATGCACGACCCGACTTCGCAGATCCGAGGACAAAGCACGCGGCATCGCTCGCTACCACTCCTGTCCTGAGTTTAGATCTCCTACAACCGCCGGAAAACCGCAATAGTTCCAGATTCGCCAGTGCGCTCGGGCTGCGCTGGTAACCCCCGAGCCCGGTTCTCTTGCCACATTGGGACCACCAAGGCTCCGCTTCTCGATGCGTTCGCGGCCGACCTGGTTTACGGTGGGCACTGCCAATTTAATTCTGGGTAATTAGCTCGCGACGCCAAGGCAACAAGGTGGCAGGCGTGGCGACCTCGGCGAGAACTGTCCACCCCAAGCATTTTGCGTTGACTGCCAATCGACGCCGCTGATCATTCTTGAATCGTATGAGGCGCTCTCCGAGTTGCTCGCGCAGGACTCGGTTCTCCTGGCGAAGGTAATTAAGGGTCAGCAATTGGCGCTGGTTGGTCCATCCCCAATGGCTATCGCTACGAACTGCAAGGGTTCGAGAGCTTTCGGAATCGGTCCGCTCGTTTTCGCAACCGTCCTAAGCACTCGAGCACGCTGCACTGATTCAGGCAGATCCAGTTTTGGACGATACGACAGCAGACTTATATTGAGGTTGGCCTGGACCAATTTCGTGAATGCTGTATCTCATGCACCGCTTCCCAGCAGGAGATGAGATCGCACGATATTCTCCCGCAGGAAGAATTATCCGGCTTGATATTGGCTACGGACGCACCTTCGCTTGTGTTTGTCAGCGCCGGTCGTAAAATCCCCATAACGCCGGTCGAAAAGTCCCCACCCGTGACTTGAGATAAAACGGCACCGGGCAGGTACGGCAGCCGAGCAGAGATAGACACCTTTCAAGTATGCACGGCAAACTGCTGAAGCTCAGCATCGACATCGGCGAGAACAGCGTAAGCAAATATATGATCCGTCGCTGGAAACCGCCGTCTCAGAACTGGCAAACGTTCCTGCAGAATCATCTCCAAGGCCTTTTGGTTGATTTCCTCAGTGTGCCGACAATTCGCTTTCAAGTTCTGTACGTATTACTGGGACGGGCAAACGAGCGTCCGATACCGTCCAAAGTTCATATTGAGACGATCGGTCCACACTAGGCTTGAGTTCGTTCCACCCAGTAGGCGGTTACCGCCAGACCTACAACCAAAACGCTGAAGAGCAATGCAAAACACAGAGTTAGCCGTCCGCTGATGCCTATACAGAACATTACCCATAGTTCCGCCGGAAATCGCACCACGCTGATCTTGGGTCCTCCTCCGGAGAAATGGAGAATATTTATCTCCCGTTTAGGAACCCTTGGGGGCTCATCAAACGTCCAGCTTATATACCGCCAAAGTAGAGAGGTAGACGCGTGCTTACGGGCACGCCGTTGAAACTTATGTTTTCGACCGAAATCGCAGGCTCGGCTGTTATCGCCGACTACGCGTCTCACGTAAACCCCCAGTGGGTACGTCTTCTCAACGTGCTCGAAATGAACGTCGCTTACGAAAGCTGTGACGGAGTCGAACTGCACGTCGCCGGTGGACCGACCGTTTTGGATTTTCTCTCGGGATATTGCGTCCACAACGTGGGCCACAACCATCCCAGCATCATCGCTGCTATCAAGGACGAATTGGACCGGCGCGGTCCTGCCATGTTGCAGAGCCACGTTCCTGATCTGGCTGGCTCACTAGCCAAACGGCTCGTTACATTGGCCGGTAAGCCGTACGAGAAGGTCTTCTTCGCTTGCTCTGGAAGCGAAGGCGTCGAAACCGCCATCAAATTCTCGCGTCGTTGCACGGGCCGTACTCCGCTGCTCTACGCCGAAGGTGCATTTCATGGCCTGACGTGTGGCGCGCTATCTCTCATGGGAAACTCCTTCTGGCGCGACAAGTTCGGCCCCATGCTTGCAGAGACCAGTTCGGTTCCTTTCGGTGATTTAGGTGCATTGAAACAGCGCCTGAGCCAGACAAAGTACGCCGCGTACTTTGTGGAACCCATGCAAGCGGAGGCCGGAATCCGGATTCCAACGCCCGATTATCTAGCGGAAGCGCGAGAGATCTGCCATCGCTATGGAGCGCTACTCGTCATTGACGAAGTCCAGACCGGCATGTTCCGTACGGGCAGTTTCCTTGCCTCTCACCAACTAGGCGGCTCCGGTGACATTTTGGTCCTCGCCAAGGCTCTTAGTGGTGGACTCGTTCCAGTAAGTGCAACGCTGATGACCGGTCGCGTTTACGATCACGTTTACGATTCATTGAAGCGATCCATCATTCACACCTCCACGTTCAGCGAGAATGCCCTGGCAATGCGTACCGGTTTAGCAACGCTCGACGTGCTGGAAGGGGAGCGGCTCGGCGCCCGGGCGTTGGAGTTGGGCGAGCATCTACGGAATCGACTAAAACGAGCTCTCAGTCACTTTCCCATGGTGCGTGACATTCGCGGTATGGGCATGTTGTCGGGCATTGAATTCGAACCTCCAAAAACGATTGCGGTCCGGGCGTTGTTTGAAGGTTTCCGGGCAGTTCATGCCGGAATGTTCGGGCAGGTGATCGTGATGCGCCTATTCCGCGACTGGAACATTCTGACGCAGATGTGTGGCAATAACTTCATGGTTCTGAAAGTCGCTCCACCATTAGTCGTGACCAGGGAGCAGATAGATCGCTTCGTGGATGCCCTCAGCGAGATCGTCCAAATGATGCACTCGCCTGGCGAGTTCTGGACTGAAGCGCTCGGCCTGGCAAGGCGAGCGGTGGACGTATAAATATGCGTTTCTGTATTCTGCTGCTCCTGGCCTCGTTCGTTGTGAGTGCATCCCCAACCTTACTGGACCAAGGTTATAGAGCAATGTATAACCTTGACTTCCAGACTGC
Source organism: Bryobacteraceae bacterium (assembly GCA_035475295.1). GTDB lineage: Bacteria > Acidobacteriota > Terriglobia > Bryobacterales > Bryobacteraceae > Bog-105. Next base: position 16,554 of record DATIMM010000133.1, on the reverse strand, counting down.
TCACCGCGATTTCGGAACATGGCAAAAACTCCATCCCGACGATCCGATGGGACCTGTTTCGGACGCCGCCGCTGTTCTCTTTTCTGAGTTCGCGCGCATGCACGTGTTGGAATCAGAGTTCTTTACCAAAGATAGTAGCTTCGAATCTCACAACAGCCACCCGCATGCAGATTCAGTTGCTAGACAACGATTCGAAAATGATCTGATAAAAACGCGACGGCTCGCTCAGACCATTCTTCCCAATCTTCCGAACGATCAGAACGCTCTACTTGCATCCGTGCTCGGGCAAGGCTTGCATGCGGATTATTTGGCACTCATCGAACAACGGAATTTGGCTGCTCTGACCGAAATGAAACAAAGCCGTACGATGGCCGAGCGGCTTATTTCGCAACACCCCAATTGCTATGATGCCAACCTTGCAGTCGGTATAGAAAACTATCTGCTCAGCCTGAAACCGGCCCCCATCCGATGGGTCCTGCGTCTCAGTGGCGCTGAAACCAATAAGGAGTCGGGCGTCGAACAACTCAGGATCACGGCGGAGAAGGGTCACTATCTCTTGCCCTATGCGCGCCTGCTACTTGCCGTAGCGGATCTGCGCGATGGCAACCGCAGCGGTGCATCTGCCAAGTTGTCCTGGCTCGCAGCTAATTTTCCCGGTAACCCTCTTTACAGAGCGGAGTTAAGCAAGCTGAAATGAAGATCATCAGCGCGGCAAGCGCGTTCCCTGGTTACTGCTACAACCAGGACGCCCTCCGGGTCGCTCTTGTCCGATACCGGGATGGCCGAATCGAGAACCCTCCATTGTTACAGCATGTTGATGCGCATGATTGGGTCCACGACGGGTATTTGAATCCATCGTGGAGCCATTGGCCCGGAATTCTATTCGGAGCTGACTCTTCGCCGGCAACTTTGTATGTTCGACACTGACGCTTTTGTGCTCGGTGGTGGGCCTGCCGGTCTCGCAGCAGCAATTGCGGCCCGGTCACAAGGGTTTACTGTCACACTGGCAGACGCCGAAAGGCCGCTGATCGATAAGGCGTGTGGCGAGGGCCTAATGCCCGATTCGCTGGCCGCAGCGGCGCGCCTTGGCATCAATGTGACACCCGAACACGGACACTATTTCCGCGGGATTCGATTCGAGAACGGCGCTCACTCGGTCACCTCTGATTTTCCTCAGGGGAGCGGCATAGGTGTACGTCGGCCGGTGTTGCATCGCCTGCTGATGGACCGCGCTGAAGCCGTCGGTGTTCGCCTGCTGTGGGGGACGCCGATTGGAAATCTCAAGGGCCACAGTATCCAGGTGGGTTCGGCAACGCTCAGCGCACGCTGGATTGTAGGGGCGGATGGAACACAATCGCGGGTCCGGCGCTGGGCTGGTTTGCAGCAATTCATCCGGAACAGTAAGCGGTTCAGCTATCGACGGCATTACCGGATCGCGCCGTGGTCCGAGTACATGGAGATACATTGGGAGAAAGGCTGCCAGTTCTACGTTACTCCGGTCAGTGCACGTGAAGTTTGCGTTGTTCTGATGTCCCATCAACCCCAGTTGCGCATCTCCGAAGCATTGGCGCGCTTCCCTGGCCTCCAGAGCCGTCTCTTGCGGGCTGAAATCACCACTCCGGAGCGCGGGGCCATCGCTGCAGTCAGGCGGTTATGGCGTGTAAGCAGGGGCAACGTCGCACTCATTGGCGACGCGTCTGGCACTGTTGATCCCATCACCGGCGAAGGCATGTGTCTGGCCTTCAGGCAGGCACATGCACTCTCGGACGCGCTCGTTCAAAGCAATTTGGCACTATACGAAAAGGCCCATCGAGAGATCTGTCGCCGTCCTCGTTTTATGTCCGATTTCATGCTGCTGATGGATAAGTCGGATTTCCTGCAAAGACGCACTCTCAGGGCGTTCGAACTAGATCCTCACCTGTTCTCAAACCTGCTCGCAATGCACGTTGGGAAATTGAGCCCCGGTGGTTTCCTAAGAACAGCAGCCGCTCTTGGCTGGCGGATGGCGACGATATGAAATCGGTCATTGTGGCGTTTCTGGCCATCGGATTCGGCCTCGCCCAACCTCTTCATGTGAAGCTAGATCCAAATCAGACGAAAATCAATTTCATACTGGGTGATGTACTGCACACCATCCATGGCACCTTTAAGCTTGGCGACGGCGATATCTGGATCGACGCGGCCACAGGCAAAGCCGGAGGGCGCATAACCGTGAGCGCGGATACCGGCGACAGTGGCAGTCGTGCGCGCGATTCACGGATGGACAAGAGTGTACTGCAAACGAGTAAGTTCCCCGAAATAACCTTCGCACCGGACCGTATTGATGGCCAACTCAACGAGGCTGGCGAATCCACATTCCATCTGCACGGACTCTTTGGAATCCACGGGGCGACTCATGACCTTACGATGATTGTGAAGAGTCATATCGAAGGGAACCGCGTCACCGCAAACGCCGATTTCGACGTGCCGTACGTTAAATGGGGGATGAAGGATCCGAGTACTTTGTTCCTGCGGGTAGATAAAATGGTTCGGATCGAGATTGCGGCCGCAGGAAAGAGCGAGTGATCGGACTGTTTATGCTACGCCTTCCAAATCGGGTCACCGGATATCCGAACGGCCGGATGACGAAATAAGAAACCGCTCGAGGGCGGCCGTTTCATCTATTGACAAGCTCCGGAGCAAACTGAAATCGTTGCTCCCTGACAGTGCACATTAGATAAATCCTGAATAAATCGGCACACATCGGCGTAAGGCCATGACGCCGTGACTAGGGCGTATCGACATATAGCTGAAGGTGGAGCCAGGAGCAAGCGAGGCTGACGAAGGAGCCGAAAGCCTGAACGGATTTGCAGTCAGGCGTAGCGAAGCGGCGGAACTGCTTCAAGCGGCTGAAGCAGCATTCGATGCGGTTGCGGCGCTTGTATAGATCGGGATCATGACCGGTACGGCCACTTGGAGCAAAGTCGCTTGGAGCAGCCCTTTGGGTCATAGCAGCGCTGGAATTTGCGGCGGCTCCGGGTGGGGATCACGGCACGGGCGCGCAGGCGGTGAATGTGGTCGACAATGGACGTGCTGTCGTAGCCTTTATCGGCAATGACGGCCTCCGTCTCGCGGTCACCCAGCAGGGCGGTCGTTTCCCTGAAATCGCTAGCCTGTCCGCCGGTGAGACGGAAGGCCACCGGCAGTCCGCATTCGTCGGCCAGCAGATGGATTTTGGTCGTCAGACCTCCTCGGGAACGCCCTAAGCCCTGGTTCCCGGAGCCCCTTTTTTTCGGCCGGTAGCCGCTTGCTGATGCGCCGCACAATAGTGGAGTCGAGCATCAGGTAGTGGTTCTTTTTATCTTTCACCAAGTCCTCAAAGAGCCGGTCCCAGACTCCGATCCGCGCCCAGCGCATGAATCGTTTATGCACGCCTTTGTACTGCGCCGATTCCGCGTCAAGCTCGAGCGATGGCTCGACACTATCCGAACCGTCTGGCCGGACTGTCCCGCGCGCATCAGCTCAGACGGTCGTACGCTCGCGCTGGATACGGCTTCTGCTGTGCATCAGATTGGAATTTGAATCGGTGTCGCCCAGGTCGACAAGAGACCGGAGCGCATATTGTTTCCGGTTTGCGCATCATTCTGGGCCTATCGGGGATTACGGCCAGACTACCAGTGCAGAAGCACAACCCCAGTTATGATCAGAACAACCGCGCAAACCCGGGATGCGGAAATCGCTTCGCCAAAGAGCAGCGCGCCGCAGACAAACGCCAGCAGGGCCTCCAATCCGAGAACGGAGATATAGGCCACCGACATGTCCTCCTGCCGCATTACCACCGCTTGCATCGCCGCTCCCGTTACGAACAGGACGGACATAAGCACGGACGGCCACACTCGCGTCAGTCCCGCCGACGCTTTCATGCAGACACCACCCAATGTAAAGCAGAGTGCCGCTAAGATTAGCCAAGGCATGGGGTGGAAAGGTCACAGGCTATCGGATCATCGTTTTGCGATTGGCGTTCATCGATCATCTTTCTGCCACAAGTCGTGATCGTGTCCAGCAATTCGCGTACCTGGCGTTCCTCGGTTGCTGGATTACACAGAGTCAATTTCAAGGCGGGTTCGCCTCGCACTATCGTATGTCCCACCACCGCTCGGCCCTGTTCAAAGAGAACTTGGGGAATCCGCTCGTTGACTTGCCTCGCTCCCGCCATTCCGGGCCGGAACCGGAAGACAACCGCTCCAAATTGCGGGAGCGTGACAAGCTCCAGGTCGGCGCTGTTTCCTATATATTCCACAGCTACCAGCGCCAAGTCTGCCAAACGTTCGATCATCGCACCAAACTGCGCCTGCCCTAAAGCCTGCAAGCTCATCCACAGTTTTAGTGCGTCGAAACGTCTTGTGGTCAGCACGCTTCGCGTCACGAGGTCCGGAATTCCCTCTAGCTCTCTGCTCTCGGAATTCAGGTAATCGGCGTTGACACGAATCGTTTCAAACCGCCGCTGATCGGCCAGCAGAAAAGCGCTGCAGCTGATCGGCTGGAAGAAGGCCTTGTGAAAGTCGATCGTCACTGAATCGCCTTGTTCCAACCCTGCCAGCCGCTGCCGATAACGGTCCGATAAAAGAAGCGCACCGCCGTAAGCTGCGTCTACATGCAGCCAGATTCCTTCCTCACGGGCAATGGCCGCAATTTCCGGCAATGGATCGATGGACCCGAAATCCGTTGTTCCCGCTGTTGCCACGATCGCGACCGGCCATAAACCCTTTGCATGCATGGCCGAAACTTCTGCGCGCAGCGCTTCAGGGCACATCCGGAATGCTTCGTCGCAAGCGACCTTTCGTACCGCTTGCGTGCCCAAGCCTAACTGAATGGCGGATTTTTCCACACTGAAGTGCGCCACCTCCGAACACAGAAATCGCATCCGGCTCGCCTCTGGCGGCAGACCCCGCTCACGCGCGGCCCACCCCATCGTTGACAAAAGAAAATGATCCCGTGCCAGTAACAGCCCCATGTAGTTCGACTGTGTTCCGCCTGCAGTAAAGGTGCCGGATGCCGTGCCGGGAAGTCCCGCTAACTGGCACAACCACGTAATTACCTTCTGCTCCAGCACAGAAGCCGCAGGCGCCTGGTCGAAGGAATCCATCGACTGGTTGAATGCCCCGACTATGGCTTCGGCTGCAAGCGAGCATGCCAGCACCGGTGTATGCAGATGTGCTGCCGTAAAAGGATGCCAAGGTCTGATGGAGTTCCGCAGCAGAATTTCAAGCCGTTCCCGCAATGCTCCCTGGTCCAAGCCAACCTTCGGGCAGATGTCGCCGTTCAGCAGTTCACTCAGACGTTCCGCGCTCGCTCCCGAATAGGCAGGACCGTCGCCAGCTAAGCACAGGACAACCTCAGCCGTCTGCATCCAAGTCGAGTAGCTTCGCGCGCTGGCTTCCCCGATGCCGAAGAACTGCTCGGCAAAAGGATTTGGTCCGCTCATTTCCGAACCTGCGATTCCGCTCCGGAGCTGATCTCACAAGTTGTCACGGGAGCGGTGCACGCCTCGGCTAACGCGGTCAAGTTCGCGAGTTCCGCTTCGTCGTAAACCGGCTGCTGCTTCGTTCTGGCGCGCTCTTGCGTGTCTTTTAGAGTCTGCGCCTCCACAATCTGGCAAGCCCGCGAGAGCACACCGCAGATGGCGTCCACCTGGGCGGCGGTGACGTTCAAAGGCGGCAATAAGCGCATTACTGCCCCGTTCCTGCCGCCTAATTCGACAATTAAACCTTCAGCGAAGCAAGCCGCCTGCAACTTCCGCGCAAGCTCGCCGTTACCTTTGGGCCGATCCATTTGATCCGTGCACTCAGGATCGGCAATTTCCATTCCGAGCATCAGTCCCTTGCCCCGGACATCGCCGATGAAGTCATGGCGCGCTTGCAACGTAAGCAACAGGTCCATGAATCGCAGGCCCATCTTCTGCACATTACTGAGAATGTGTTGTTCGCGAAGGTGTTCCAGGGTCGCCAGCCCAGTTGCCATTGCGAGTTGGTTGCCGCGGAACGTGCCTGCATGCGCGCCGGGTTTCCACACATCCAGCTCTTCCCGGTACACGATGACAGCCAGCGGCAGTCCGCCGCCGATTGCCTTCGACAGAACAACGACGTCAGGAAGAATTTTCGCACTTTCAAAGGCATACATCGTTCCGGTGCGGCCCCAACCCGTTTGCACTTCATCGATGATCAGAGGAATTCGTTTCTCATCGCAGATGTTACGAATATCCTGCAGCCAGTGGGTTGGGGCGGGGATCACTCCACCTTCCCCCTGAACGGCTTCGAGAATCATTCCTGCCGGTAAAGCTACGCCTCCCTCGGGATCGTTGACGGCCATGCGCGAGAACTTAGCGCAGGTACAGTGAGTGCAACCCTGTTCACCCATCGGGCAACGGTAAGCATAGGGGTACGGGTGAAAATGGACACCGGGCATCAATCCGGGAACCTTCGGCCCCAGATTGCCCATCAACGCCAACGCACCATGAGTCTGCCCGTGATAGCCGCCTTGGAAAGCAATCATCCCGCTTCTGCCGGTTGCCGTCTTAACCAACTTAATTGCGGCCTCCACTGCATCCGCGCCTGATGGTGAGCAGAACTGGATGCGCGCCTTGGATGCGAACTGAGCCGGCAACGTGGAAAGTAAATCCTCAACGAATCGATGCTTCACCGGAGAGGTCAGGTCCAGCGAGTGGAGCGGATATCCCTCGTCCAGGTGCCTTCGAATTGCCGCCAGCACGGAAGGGTGATTGTGTCCGAGCGCAAGCGTTCCGGCCCCGCAAAGGCAATCCATGAATACCTGCCCATCAACGTCTGACACGTAGAGCCCTTCAGCCCGCCGAATTGCCACGGGCAACTTCCGCGGGTAGCTTCGGGCATTCGACTCAGTTTGGGCTTGGCGGTCCAAGTAATCTCGTGTCGACAAAGAATCTTGCGAAGTAAATGGTAAAGGCGCTGTCATGGGATTTGTTCCTGACCGGAAGAAGAATTGATCGCGGTTGCCTTTGGTAGCGGCGTGTTCTTTGGCATCCCATTGGCCCGACTGATAAACCGTGGATTGCGGAGCAGTTTCTTCTCATTACCGAAATACGATGCGACATGAGCCGGATCTGCTCATCGCGCTGTTCCTCGCATCTTTTTCTGATCGCGAATCTTTGTTTGTTCCACGGGGCCTCTGTCAGGATTCATCAGGTAGGTGTCGCTAGAGCAGGCCCAATCATCAGTTGCCGTACGCCACTGATGATTGATGTAAGCTTTCCATCGGGCCACGTGCTGACAGAAACGTCGGGACCACTGGTCGGCATTCGTATTGAATGCTGGTGGCGCCCTGCCGGCAGATTTGCGATAGCACGCGGTGCTATGTTCTTGTGCGGTTCCTATGGGCTCACTTTCCGCAGCGAGCAATCGGGAAGAAGCCGGTTGGAGAAACTTTCGGCGCGATCTTCCCGCGCGTTTGGCCAACTGCATTGTAGAAGAACCCGCCGATCCTTCCGCCCTCGCCAATGCCGGAGCCGTCCTAGCTCATGTATTTTTCTGTCATGGTTAACAGCTTCTTCACGCCTTCGATGGGAGGCTCCAGGCCTTCGAATTCGAGCGAGTAAATGCCGTGAAAGCCACTATTTTGCATCACCTTCATCGAGGTCGGAAAATCATCGGCATAGAATTTGCCGTTCGAGGCAATGCCGTCCTTGGCATGGCAGATATTGGAGGCGTACGGCGCCAGCATCTTTAACTGGCTCAGCGCATAGGCAGCGGATTTCGTCGCGAAATTTCCGAAGTCCGGACACATTCCCGTTCCGTTCCGCCCGAGCTGTTGAATAACGGAGGTAAGAAGTTCGGCTGATTCCGTCTTCATGCTGTCGTTGTGGAAGAGAAGCTTAATGCCGTGCGATTGTGTAACTTCCGCAAACGGCTTTAGATTCTCGGCAGCAACACGGGGGTCTGCCGGCCCCTGTCCGTTCAAGGCCACAGTAACGCTCGGCGAGCCGAGAGCAACAGCTATACCAACCCAGCGGTTCGCCGCCTGAACTACCTTCTCACGGTCAAGACCCTTCGTGAACACACCGCCCGGAATATCAACGCCCATTAGGTTGCAGCAGGTGGACTTCACCTTCTTCAGTCCCGCTTTCACCTTGTCAATCGTTCCCTCCTCGGTATCGGCGAAGTGCTCCGGCAGAAACTCGACATTGTGAATGCCGAAGTGGTCGGCCAGAAACTCGGGAAATTCGGGTTGAGTGAGCAAGGCATGCTCGGGCTTGCGATACTGGTGCATCTCCGGCGTGTCGAAATAGGCTCGAAACGGCCAGGAGTTGCAGGCCAGACGCTTCAGCTTGGTGTCACTGCTTCCCCGCATGACCGGAACCGCGACAGACGAAAGCGCGATCGCACCCGCTCCCGTTCGCAGAAAATCTCTTCGGTTCACACTGCTTGTAGTGTTGTTTTCCATATCTGAAGTCGTTCGAGAATGAAGCCTTACAGCGGTCGCTGGGAACTGCAACCCGGTGATCGGGCGTAGTAAGAGTTCCCCTTGTAATCAAGTTCCTGAAGCCCGGCCCGTGAGGTGTAATAGCCTCGAATCGTTTCAGACTTCAGATAGGCGAAAAGCTTGCTACCGGCATCTCCGGCCAGCCGGCTGGGAACTTCATCGCTGATCGAGCGCAACAACGATACCTGCTGCTCCTCTCCCAGCGATAAAAAGTCCTTCGAGTACTGCTCGCGCGCTGAAGCTTGCAACCACTTCAGCCCCTCTCGGCACATGTTGCCCGGATCTGTTCCGTGCTGGTGCCGGATGTCTTCAGGAGAGCCGAAATAGGCGGTCGCTAGCGTTCGATGCAGCGGCTGCAAGTTGGCAAGTGCCTCACGGGAACCCGCAGCACTGGACGCACACAGATCCACCCATCTCGCCACTTCGTGGGGAGCGCCTTCATCGGAGACGTTCCCCAGCAGCAGTTGAACCAACCGGCTGACAAGTCGGAATTCAGGCGCGGAGAAGTACAGCGGATGCGAGTTGGCATCTGCGGGACGAACGTAGTCGGTCGGGCATCCGGGGGGAATGGGATGATACCGTTCGGTGTTCATCAGCGCATGGCCGAGGTGGTCCTGCGAGGGCAGGTAAACGCCTGGCGGAAGAGCTACGGCGTCCGCCGAATAGCACTGCACACATCCGGCCACGCTCAAACTAATGGTCGCCTGGCCGATCGTAACCAGCCAGCTTCTGCGCGTCTGCTCGTCCATCACGCTCCTGTTTCTCCTTTTCTACAATTCGCGCCGCTTTGAGGCCTCAACGATATGGTCCGCCGCCCTGGCCGAAATAGCCATGATGGTCAGCGTGGGCTCGTAGCAGCCCTGCGTCACGAAGGCGGCTCCATCGGTCACAAACACGTTCTTCACGTCGTGAATCTGATTGTATGCGTTCAGCACGCTTTTTTTCGGATCTTTTCCCATGCGCGCTGTCCCGCATTCGTGAATATTCTTTCCAAACACGCTCAGTTCCGCACTGGGCGGCTTCATATTCTTCACCTGCACCGCATCCAGCATCGCCGAAATGTCTTCCCGCATGGATTTTGCCATCGCGTGCTCATTTTCCCCGTAGCTCGCGTGAATGTGCAGCACCGGTATCCCCCAGGCGTCCTTTTTGTCCGGGTCCAGTTCAACGTAGTTCTCAAACCTCGGCAGGCATTCGCCTTGCGCTTCCAGGGAGATGTAGTACGGAATCTCAGTCCGGACCTTTTCCCGCCATTCTTTCCCGAAGCCTGGAATCGAAAAAGCCTGCTGGTATAGCTGCTGACTCGCGCTTCCATCGAACCGGTATCCACGCAGAAAGTTCGAGTTCTTGTGGCCATCCGTATTGGCATATTTGGGGATCAGATAGCCGCATGGATTACCGACCGCTTCCCGCTTGGCGCTCTTCAGGGAGGCGAGTTCCCCGCCGGCGTCCTCGACAGTGAAGTGATCCATCAGGTAGTGCCCCAGAACTCCGTTCGAGTTTCCCACTCCGTTCGGAAATCTCGGCGACCTCGAGTTCAGCAATATGCGCGTTGACTCCAGCGTGGCCGCTGCCAATACCACAATCCTTGCTCTTGCTTCCCCGTGTGTTTTTTTGAGACGGCTGATGTACTGAACCCCGTCCGCTTTTCCACCCGCGTTCATCAGCAGATGACTCACCACGGCATCGCTCACCAGGGTAAATCGTCCCGTCCTGGCGGCTGCCGGCAGCGTCACCGACGGGCTGTTGAAATAGGAGGCCGTGTGGCACCCGCGCTGGCACTGGTCGCAGTAGTGGCATGCCGGTCGCCCGTTGTGCGGCACAGTCAGGTTCGCCACCCGGTCCGGCATCAATCGCCAGCCAAACTGCTTTTCGATCGCCTTCTTAGCCAGGATTTCCCCGCAGGAGAAGTTTGTCGGCGGCAGAAATTTCCCGTCCGGCATTTGCGCTAGCCCCTCGCGCGACCCGCTGACGCCGATGTAGGTTTCGACCTTGTTGTAGTACGGCTCCAGTTCCGCGTAAGTGAAGGGCCAGTCCTGGTCGTATCCATCCCGGCTAGCGGCCTGAAACTCATAGTCACTGTACCGGTAGCTCTCGCGCGCCCAGCAATACGTCTTGCCTCCCACCTGTCGGCCTCGTATCCACATAAAGGGCTTGTCATCGGGAAAGGTGTAGGGGTGCTCGTTGTCATCGACGAAAAACTGGTGGCTGTAGTCGTCGCACGCGTAGCAGAGCCGTTGTACAGGCTGGTTGGTCAGCAATCTCTTCTGATCTCCGAACCCTCGGTACCGTACTTGATAGGGCCATACGTGTTCTGTAAAGTCGCGGCTCGGCACAACCGGGGGACCGGCTTCCAGCATCAGGACGTCCATGCCCTGCTCGCAAAGCTCTTTGGCTACCCAGCCGCCGCTCGCGCCCGACCCCACGATCAGGGCGTCATAAATTTTGCTCTTCATTTGCCGATCCCTCGCAAATTTTTCACCGTTGCAAACTCTCGTTCGGCGGCCCCCCGGTTCCCTGCCTCCAGGTAGGCACGCCCAAGCTGGTAGTGCACAAACGCCTTGTCCGGACTCTCCGCGGCGGCCTTCTTCAGGTGCTGAATAGCAGTCTCAAGTTTGCCCATGCTCAATTGGGCCTTACCGTACTCATAGTTCGCGCCCGCATTGTCCGGCTGCATCGCCAATACCTTCTCTAGCTCGCTCATCGCCGCTGGCATCTCATTCGAATGCTCCAGCGCTACCGCCAGATCAAACCGATCCTCCACATTTTGTGGATTATGCACCAATTCCTCGCGAAACTGTGCCTTCGCCTCCGGGAGGCGATTCTGTTTGAGATACAAGAGTCCCAGGTTATAGTGCACGTTGCGCAGACGAGGGTTTAATCGTACCGCTTCGAGAAATTCCTTCTCAGCGGCTTCCGGTTGCGATACACTCGCATACACCTGTCCCCAGAGCAGGTGGAGTTCAGGGGAGTTTGGATGCCGCTTCAGCAGGTCTACAAATACTGCTTGTGCATCGTCTGTTTGCCCAAGCCGAGCGTACGCTGTACCGAGCGCCAGTACAATCTGGATGTCGTTCGGCTCTTCGCTGCGCGCCGTTTTCAAGGCCGGAATAGCATTCTCAAACTCTTTCGCCTGGAACAACGCCAGGCCCAGTTGCTTGTCAATTCCCGGCAACTGTGGATTCTGTTGTTTGGCCATGGAAAGTTCTCGCGCGGCAACCGCGTAGTTGCCTTTTTCAGCCGCGCTGAGACCCAGTTTGTAGTGATCTGCCGCGTCCGCGCCTGCCAGCGGCACGCCCACAAAGACCAGAACAGCCAGTACCCACCGTCGCATTTTGACTCTCGAAATGATCATTTTGCCAGCTTGACTGCACAATCTCGAAAGGAAAGGTATGCCCAAGTCCATAGTTCGTCTCTTTTTTCTTTTTCTGCTGCTCCTTATTGCCGCAGTCGCACAGGAAAGCACAGGTAGCATCTCGGGTACTGTCACTGACCCAACTGGAGCTTCAGTGCCAAACGCCGCCATTACTGTCACGAATGAACAGACAGGAGTGGAACGCAAAGCTACCAGCAACGGAAGCGGCCTATTCGTAATCACCAATCTCTCCGTTGGAAACTACAGGTTAACCGCCGAAGCTCCTGGGTTCAAGCAGTATCAGGCGACCCAGATCCGTGTCGACGTGAATGATCGACTCAGTATTCCCGTCAATCTGGTAATCGGCGGAACCAGGGAGGTTGTCAGCGTCAACGAAAGCGGCGTTCAACTACAGACTCAGTCTGCTGAACTTTCAAACCTCGTCGGCGCCCGGGAAACGCAGGCGCTGCCCCTCAACGGGCGCGTCTTCAGTCAACTCGTTATGCTCTCTCCGGGCGTTGTCTCGGAGAATGGCACCATCGGTAATGGCGTCGGCATCAGCAGCGACACCACCGTTTCCATCAACGGAAGCCAAAGCAACTCCAACGTGTGGCTCCTCGACGGCCAAAGCAACATGGACGTCGGAAGCAACGCACAGAATGTTGTTACCCCGCCTCTCGATGCTCTGGAGGAGTTTAAGGTTCTACGCAGCAACTATAGCGCTGAATTCGGTGGCGGCACCGGAGGCGTCATCAACGTCGTGACCAAACAGGGCACGCGTGATTTCCACGGCACGGTCTATGAATATTTCCGTAACGACAAGCTCGATGCCAACGATTTCTTCTTGAACCAGCAGGGCCAGCCTCGGAATGAACTCCGCTTTAACAACTTCGGCTACACTCTCGGCGGCCCGTTCTGGATTCCCGGCGTCTACAACAAGGACAAGACGAAGGACTTTTTCTTTGCATCCTATGAAGGTCGCCGGAACGTAACGGGTAACGCCGTGCAGGACAACGTGCCCACTGCCGCGGAGCGCACCGGAGATCTCACGGACCTGGGCGAGGGAATAATTCCCGTTTCCCGGATCAACCCGAATGCCCTCGCCACGCTTCAGCGGTATCCCCTGCCGAACGCGACCGGCTCTTTCAACTTCGTCGCCAGTCTGCCCACCGGTACAACGGACGACGTTCAACTCTATCGCTGGGATCACAACATCACGGACAAGGCGATGCTCATGGCGCGCATCATGACGGAAAAACAGAGCCTGGGCAATATCAACAATCAGCTTTGGGCCGATGACAATTTCCCGTCCGTCTCGAGCGATTGGACCTTCTCCGCGTTGAACAGCATTGTGAAGCTGACCAACGTCATTACACCGACTTTTGTAAACGAGTTCCAATTTGGTTACACGAACAACTACATCCATTTCCAGACCAGTGCGAAGTCCGATCCGACACTGGCCTCGCGGGGCGGATTCACCTACTCGGAACTGTTTCCCGAGACCAGCGGTTCCTTCCCGACCGTGAACGGTATGGACGGATTCGGCACTCTGTCGCATCAGGCGCCCTTCACGAATCGCGAAGCCGTCTTTCAATGGCAGGATGCGGTGTCTTGGACCCTCGGCAAACACAGCATCAGGACCGGGTTTTCCATCGGGCGTGGTCGCAAAACAGAGCCTGCAAACGGGGGCTCAGACCCTACCGCCGGCACAATGACGTTCAACAGCTTCGCCGATCTGCTTCTTGGTAATCTCGCGCAGTATCAGGAAGAGCAGACGCTCAATCCTGTCTACGATAGATGGCACGACTACGCCATTTATTTCCAGGACACCTGGAAGGCCACTAGCCATCTCACGCTGGACTTGGGCCTGCGCTGGCAATACCTCGGGCAGACTTTCTCTGCGCACAACAACATTGCAAACTTCTATCCGGGGATGTACGATGCAAGCCAGTGCTCAAGCGCTGCCATTGATCCGTCCGGCTTGGTCGATCCCACCATGTGCAACACCATGAATGGAATCGTCACCCCCGAGTCGAGCGGCATTCCAGGCCCTGCTCTCGTGCGTAATCATCCGAATGGATGGGAGCCTCGTGGCGGAATTGCCTGGTCGCCGGCCATCTTCCACGACAAACTCGTGTACCGCATGGGTGGCGGTATCTTCCACGGTCGCGACGCCATCTCGCAAACCAGTGCTTTGGGACAGCTGCCGCCGTTCGACCGAACGGCCTCGCTCACCGGCGTCAATGTCACTTCGCTGGCACCCTTTGATCCCGATCTGCCGCAGCCTCCCACGCAGTTACACACCCTTGAGCCTAAGTACGACATTCCTGTCAACTACCAGTACAGTGCCGGGGTTCAGTACAGTATTAACTCCGACACGATCTTCGCCTTGGGCTACGCCGGGAGCCATCAGATTCATCAGGGAGTGAACGTCGATATCAACCAGGTCCCCAGCGCCTACTTCCTGGACGTCTACAATTACCAGTCCAGCGGTGGCGCTACCGGTATCAGCCCCGATACGGTTCGTCCCTATCTCGGATACAGCGACATCTTCGTGAACTCGCGTGAAGCGGTCACCCGCTACAACTCCATGCAGATATCTTTGGAACGGAGGCTGAAACGTGGCCTGCAGTTTCAGGTGGCCTATACCCTCAGCCACATGATCTCAACCGGTCCTAATCAGGACACGGAGGGTGGTTCGAAGCCTATTCAGAATGCCTACGATCTCGCTGCCGAGAAGTCGTTCGGCACCCAGGATCAACCGCATAGCCTGTCCATCAATTCGGTTTGGGAAGTCCCTGCGTTCAAGAACAGCGGAAACGGCTTCCTGAAAAACACGCTGGGAGGCTGGCAGCTGAACGGTATTTATACGTTCCGTTCAGGTCTACCACAGAATGTCTGTCTCGATGAGGACATCGTTGGTCTTGGCAACGGGACGAACGTCTGCCAGCGCCCTGACGTGGTTTCGAATCCAAACCTCAGTTCGGGAAACCGCTCGCCAAATGAGTTCTTCGACACGTCCGCCTTCCAGTTGCAGGCGCCGGGCACCTTCGGAAACGCAGGCCGTAATATCATTCGCGGCCCTGGGATCAACAGCTTTGACCTGTCGCTCTTCAAGGACTTCACCTTACCCCACATCAAGGGTCTGAGCGGCAGCGAGAACCCGCGGCTTCAGTTCCGTACGGAATTCTTCAACGCCTTCAATCACACCCAATGGGCGGCGATTGATACGACCTTTGTTCCGGCTGACAATGTGGCGGGCAGTGGTGCCAGCTCATCCAGTCCCTTCGGAAGCGTGAGTGCCGCACGCGATCCGCGCCAGATCCAGTTTGCTCTGAAGTTCCTCTTCTAAAGCATCCAACTCGGCTGGCTTAATAAGGAGCGTGGTAGACAGTGTAGTTCTGCTGTACGCCGCGCTCCATTTTTTTTAGCGGTAACCGCCGATGCCTCTGGCCCTCTGGATACAATCCGGCCATTACTGTTCATGGCAAGACGGTGGTGGTCACGGGAGGCGCTAACAGGATTGGCTTTGCCGTTTCCAGACACATAGGCGCTGCCGGGGATCGGTGTGGATCTTCGATCTGGAATCTGAAAGACAAACCGAAGCGGCGCGGAGCACGGCAGCGCAGGCGTGCACAGTTGATGTGACAGACCGCTCGTCGTTGATGCGTCGTTCGATCAGGTGGGCACGCCCGATATCGTGGTCGCTAACGCCGGCATCGGCCCCCATAGCTGCCTTGTCTGAGACAACCGTCAAACTCTGGGAGCAAAACCCTGGCCGTCAACTTGAGTGGCGTGTTTCACAGCATGACGGCGTGTACTGGTTCCCAGTATCTAGCGGCCGTCGGTGCGGCAAAGGCTATCAGACGCGATAGTTCGGAAGCGATTGTATACGTGGAGTCGGGGGGAAGGCGCAACGAGCGAGGGCGAATTCTTCGAGGCACTGAACTGGGCATCACGGGAATTCCTTCCTGTACTATTTGTTGTTCAGAACAACGGACTCGCCATCAGTACCCGCCAGAAGATGCAAACGGGATCATCTGTCCGGCGCATCGCGGAAGGTTCGGCGTTCACGCCATGGAGATTGATGGAACTTCGTCTCCCGCTGTACACGAGTACCGTTCCGCGGCGATCGGCATCGTTCGCGGTGGCGAAGGACCAGTTCTGATAGAAGCCAAGGTCGTGCGGCTGGAGCCGCATTCATCAAGCGACGACCATCGCAAATTTCGAAGCCAACAGGAACTCACGGAGATTGCCGAAGCTGATCC
The DNA here is from genome assembly GCA_035475295.1 of Bryobacteraceae bacterium. GTDB lineage: Bacteria > Acidobacteriota > Terriglobia > Bryobacterales > Bryobacteraceae > Bog-105. Next base: position 438 of record DATIMM010000133.1, on the reverse strand, counting down.
GATCCTTCGCCTGGGACGTGAACTCGTGGCCGCGGGCCAGCTAACAAATACACAGATCATTGACCTCCGCCAACGCATCAAAGCCGAAATGGAAGCTGCTGCTGACTAGAGCAAAGTTGAGGTTAGTGTACGGGGTAGCCGCAATGCCGAAACCAAGCCTTGGCGTCTTGTGCGGTCACTTGGCGAAATCGCTACCCGTAAAGAACGAGACAGCGTTCTGCGGGTGCGTGCGCCGACCCCGCGCAGCCATGTTTTGATCTTGCTCCAAGCCGGTTCAATCGGGTTGTAGTCGGGCGAGTAAGGGGGCAAGTAGCAAAGCTGCGCTCCCCTCTTGTGGAGCGCTTCGGCCACGTCGGTGTTTTTGTGCGCTGCCAAGTTATCCATCACAACGGTGGTCCCCGGTCGAAGTTGTGGTCCGAGTACTTGTTGAATAAAGCT
>DATIMM010000132.1:0-17257 GCA_035475295.1 Bryobacteraceae bacterium | reverse complement strand
CACGACATGCTTGATGTCGATTCCTGGTGTCGGTTGCTGCTCTTTGTTGATCGGATTTTCTTCTGACATAGACTTCCTTCCTGCTTAATTCATCAACTGCTCGTCTATCTCGCGAGCAATTTGATCCTTTGTTTCCTGCCGCGCGTCGCTCAGATACTTGGTGGCCAGTTTCTGAAATATCTGCCGTTTCAGTGTTGGCGAAGTTATGCCTAAACCCAGAAGATTCGACGCGTCCTGCAACTCGGCACCAAAGTCTCCTATATCGAGTTCATCCAGCCCGGAGACCGAAATCGTTACATTGTCCTCGCGCGCGTCGCCAATCGCCATCAGCACTCTTCGAATCGAATGTTTTACGGTGTCGCCGTAAGCTCGCAACATTTCTTTGGTGATCGTGAAGTCAAGCTGCTTGCTTGCTGCCGACTGCGCGTGTCCGCCAACCATCTCTCCGGACGCTTGCGACAGGTAACAAACCCGGTAGATCTCTTCTTTCAAACTCTCCAGGTTCAGCGCGGCGATCTGATAAACCTTGCCTTCCGGTTCCGTCCAGCCAAACCGGTCCTGTGTTCCGAGCTGAATGTAGTAGCTCTCGCCGACAATCTGGTTCCATTCGCGATCGGAGTACACCACCGGCATCGCGAATAGCCCCATCGTGATCGCCCAACCCAGGGCGTTCGACTTGTTGAAGTGCTCCAATTGCAGGTGCGCGGCCTTGTTCATAAGCCACATCCCCTCGCTCACCTGCATGGTGATCAACGGAACCCGGTGCTGACCAACCAGCGCATGGGGCCCTTCGGCAATCAGGTAGATGTCTGCCGGTTGGTGCTCCTTTTCTACTCTGTGGTACGTGCGATACCGTTCCTTGTCGAAGTAGTACCAGTAGGTTTCCTTGGTCACTTCCGGTGAGTCCACGTCGGGCTGCCGCTGGATCGATTGCCGTAATACAACCCATTCGTATTCGCCCCGCTCGTCCAGGCTCCAATTGATCAAGTCCTCTGCTGCATAACGGACCAGGTAAGCGCGCGATGCGCCTATAGCATCCTCCTCGGCCCGGTTGACCGGGCGCTCTGCTATTCGGGGAAAGTCGATCAATATGTGGCTCTTCCCTGCCACCAAAGCATCGGTCAGGCAGCGCCGGAAAAAGTTAGGCAGGTTTGTCCCGCGGCAGTCGCAGTCGTCCACCAACTCCGCAAAGAAGCTCTGGCTGGCGTTATTGCCGCCTTCGAACTGTAAGTTGGGGGCGCGGCGGAACAGGGTCGCGGTGAACCAGTCCACAATGGACCCCACGTAGTTCTCGTAAAAAACGCGATACAGACGTTCGCTATAAACATCAAGCGGTTCCTTCTGCCGCCTGAGCAGGTATTCCGCCGCGCGCAGCTTAAATTGATGTCCGCCAACGTACAGGTCGCGGTAAGTCCGCAACATCAGCTTCTGATGCTTGTACTCAGGATGTTCTCGGTCGATTTCAATCATGGTTTTCCGCTCCGCCGCCTAAAACAACGGCCTGTTTATCTCGCCTGTCTTCACTTTTTCGCCGTACAATTCCCAAACCACGTAACCCAGCGCATCCGACGCATGCGTCCGCTTTGGATCGCGCACCTTGTCCACAATCCCCGAATCAGGCTTGAACATCACTTCTTCGAAGTCCTTCACCAGTTCCTTACACTTCGGATCGATTTCGAGACGAACTTCGCCGCGCGCGCTTGTGAGCAATGCGTTCACTTTTTTCACCCGGTCCAGCACCGGAGGATTTTTCGAAGGAACACGCAGCTTTACGTTCCGGAACCCGGACCGGTACAGGAAGCTCTGCAGCATCGTGTAATCGGTCGTTCCCGTCGTATGCATGTTTCTGCCGCTTGCATCGCCGTAAATCTCCAGCCCGGCTCCATGGCCGCCATACCGGTTTTCAAACTCCAGTCCAGCCTCCTCCGTGGTCGCCCGGTCCAGCACGATTTCATCGATCACTACCAGCCGTTCCCGTTGCTGCTGTAAAATCACAGAGCTCATGGGCGCCACGTTAAAGTCCAGCGCCCACAAAAGGGGCTTGTTCGGGTCGTACGTCTGGCGCGTCAGGTGAACCGCCGGATTGAAGCAGTGGTACACGCGGTCCGCCCGGCTGTTTACGTACTCGCCCAATGCTTCTTGCTGGTAAAACTTGGGATCGTAACTGCTCTCCAGGCGCTCGTAATAATCCGGAGTCTTCTCAAGGAGAAATTGATTCTCGAAGGGCTTGGCGCGGACACACTCATACCCGTCTACCGGTTTGTGCATAAAGCGCCGGTAAAGCCAGTCGTGTCCCTGCGGCGTCCATACGCCAAACCCACAGAGCTTAAAAGCTTTCGGATCGCGTAATCGCGCCTCCAGCCGGACCCACGCATCCTCCCGTGTGTAGGAGAGTTCGTCGATTCCGAACCAGGCTAGATTCGTTCCGCGCAGGCGCTCCGGTTCCTCGAGCGATCTCAGCAGTATCACGCTGTCCGGGGCCGTTAACACCAGTTCGCCGTCCGACTTTCGGTGCTCGAACTGGACCTCCTGCTCGTCTAAAAGCCGGAATAAGCCGGTTAGCGTTGCATCTCGCAGCATTGCGAACGTTGGGGCAGCTAAGAGACCCTGGCGTCTGCGGTTCAAAAAGCACTGCCGCACAGTCTCAAAACTTAGCGCCGCGCTCTTCCCCGAGCCCACCGGTCCCGAAAACCCCTTGAACCGTCCCCGCAGTCCCCCAAACCGTGCCTGAGACGGAAGCGGGATATAAGTCCAGCTCAATTCCTCACTCAGAATTTCGCTGCTGTCACTCTGCTCTCTCGAATTCCGTCTCATCCGCACATAAAGCTAGCAACCGCTGCGGCCGGCGAAACGATTTTTTTTGAGCTAAGTGACTGACAAGATGTGAGATATTTTATTTTTGATCTTTGTGACAATTCGCACGGACGTTCTTTGAGACTCTTGACAGCGTTGTTAGACTGTTGACTTGAGGAGCTTTTCTAGTCCGTCGGCGTCCTCGCCGGAGGCATTTCGAAGTAAGGATTTATCTATGATTGGTCGCGATGATCTCGACCCTCTCGCTCCCCAGCGGGAAGCAGCAATGTTTTACGGCCTCTTTTTGCGCGGCCACTCCGCCGATTCGCTCCGGCGCGATATTGATGTCCCCCGTCCCTTGCTCAATAAGTGGCTTCATCCACACCGCTACGAGGACAATTTCCGCGATTCCTTGCGGCGCATGTACAGCTACCGCAAAAAAGTTCTGGCCATCTTTGACGAACTCGTCCTTAAAGAAAAGCACCGCGTTCGCATCCACTAGGTTCGCGCTCTCATCCAAAGTTGGATGGAACTGCCCATCTATCAGGTCGATGCATTCGCATCGAAGGTCTTCGCCGGCAATCCCGCGGCTGTTTGTCCACTAAACGAGTGGCTTCCCGACGCCACGCTCCAGGCCATTGCGCTCGAAAATAATCTCTCTGAAACAGCTTTCTTCGTTCGCTCCGCCGGTCGCTATCACCTCCGCTGGTTCACACCCGGCTGCGAAGTCGATCTGTGCGGTCACGCCACCTTAGCATCTGCTTACGTCCTCTTCAATGAACTGGGCGAGTCGCGCGGCACAATCCCGTTCGATACCCATTCGGGAGAGCTGGTCGTCACTCGGAGCGGTGACCGCCTGAGTCTGAACTTCCCCGCCCGCCCTCCAGCCCCAGTGTCCGTACACTCAGTGCTAAAGGCTGCCCTCGGAGGCCCCGAACCCCTCGAAATCCTCGGTGCCCGCGATTACCTTGTCCGCTACAGCACGGAGGAGCAGGTGCGTAGTCTCTCGCCAAATATGGACCTGCTCAGAACGGTGGATCGCTTTGCCATCATCGTCACCGCGCCCGGGACGGACTGCGACTTCGTATCGCGCTTCTTTGCCCCTGCCAAGGGCATCAATGAAGATCCCGTGACCGGCTCGGCTCATTGCACTCTCATTCCGTACTGGGCTGACAAATTAAACAAAACCACGCTGTACGCCCGGCAAATTTCACCCCGCGGTGGCGAACTTTTTTGCGATCTTAAAAATGACCGCGTCGAAATTGCCGGCCGCGCCGTTCCGTTTTTAAAAGGAACAATCTATCTGTAAATGCGCATCCGTTCTGGACGGAATCCGGGAGAGGATCGAAAATAAGGAAACTGTGCCAACTACCCGCACCTCCGCCTGCGCTCTCGATTGCCCCGACGCCTGTTCTCTTCTCGTGGATATTGACGGTGCCGGTCGCGCCACCAGGCTTCGCGGCAATCCAGATCATCCCGTCACGCGAGGATTTCTCTGTGGCAAGGTAGCTCAGTACCTGGAGCGCGAGTACCACCCACAGCGCCTTACTCATCCTCTTCGCCGCACCGGCGCAAAGGGGGAAGGCCGCTTCGAACCGATATCGTGGGATGAAGCCCTCGAGACCATTGCCGCCCGCCTTACACGCGTCTCGGAAGACCGCGGCCCGGAAGCTATCCTTCCCTACAGCTACGCGGGCACCATGGGTCTTCTCAACGGGTCGGCAATGGATCGCCGTTTCTTTCATCGGCTGGGGGCCTCACGCCTTGACCGGACGATATGTGCAGCCGCTGGCGGAGCCGCGCTTACCCTATCGCAAGGTGCGAAACTCGGCACCGAGCCAGAACAGTTCGCCGACGCCAAGCTCATCATCGCTTGGGGTGCGAACATACTAGGCACAAACGTCCACCTCTGGCCATTTGTCGTCGACGCGCGCCGGAAAGGGGCGAAATTCTACGTCGTTGATCCGGTCAAGAACCGAACAGGGAAAGCCGCAGACTGTCACTTCCCCATTCACCCTGGTTCCGACCTGGCACTAGCGCTCGGCCTCGTTCACATTATTCTCCGGGAGTCTTGGCACGACCAGGCGTACATCCGCGCTCATACGAACGGCTTCGATGACCTGGCCGCCTTGGCTGCCCAATTTCCCCCCGCACGAACTGCCTCACTCACCGGGCTTGCGGTCGAGGATGTCGAACTGCTGGCGCGTGAGTACGCGAATACTCGTCCTGCCGTCATTCGTGTCAACTACGGTGTGCAACGTAGCGAGCGCGGTGGTGCTGCCGTACGCGCCATCTCGGCTCTACCAGTTTTGATCGGCTCCTGGCGTGAACTGGGTGGTGGCATGCAACTCACCACCTCCGGGGCCTTCGAATTCAATCGCCACGCTGCCGAGCGGCCTGAACTTCAATGGATCTCTCCCCTCGCGCGCGAAGCCCGTCTGGTCAATATGTCCCAGCTCGGCCACGCGCTCAATCACCTCAGCGATCCGCCCATCGACGCGTTGGTCGTATACAACTCCAACCCTGCCGCAATCGCGCCCAATCAGTCAGCCGTTCTCACCGGTCTGCGCCGCCCGGATCTCTTCACCGTTGTTCTTGAACAGTTCATGACCGACACTGCGCGATACGCTGACCTCGTCCTGCCCGCCACCACATTCCTCGAACACACTGATCTTTATCTCGCGTATGGCCACTACTACCTGCAACTGGCCCGCCCCGCCCTCCAGCCGCCGGGTGAGGCGAAGTCGAACGTGGAAATTTTCCGCCTTCTCGCCAAACGCATGAACTTCAACGACGCATGCTTCGATGATTCCGACGACGACATCTTGCGGGCAGCCTTGAACTCGCCCTCGCGCTACCTTAAGGACATCTCTCTGGAACGGTTGGAGCGCGAAGGCTTTGTTCGCCTCAACGTCAGTCCCGACGGCGAGCCATTCCAACCGTTTGCTGAAGGAAATTTCGCCACTCCCTCTGCCAAATTTGAGTTTGGCGCCGAAATGCTCGCCTACACTCCGCCGGTGGAATCCCGCTTCGGAGATGCTTCTCTTGTGAAGCGGTATCCCCTCGAACTTCTGTCGCCCAAAAACGACGACGGGATAAACTCCACGTTCGGTCATCGCTCGCAGGTCGATCAGCAAACATCGCTCCTCGCAATCCACCCCGACGACGCTACCTCACGAGGCATTAGCGAAGGACAGCCGGTTCGTGTATTCAACGGCCGCGGCACCTGCCACTTCACTGCTCAACTCTCGCCTGACGTTCTGCCCGGAACCGTACGTGTTCGCAGCACGCGTTGGAACAGCAGCTTCCTTAACAGCGTGGGTCTGAATACGCTCACCTCCGAACGCCTGACCGACATCGGCGGAGGTCCGACATTTTATAGTTGCCTCGTGGAAGTTGCGGCTAGCCATCCGGATTGAAACATGACAATTGCCAGAAAAGGAAGCTCATTGGGTGCGGCCTCCGGCGTTTTAAAGGCCGGAGTGACTTAGCTCCCAAAATTTTCTCCCGTTATTAGCACGCCGATACACATAGCGTCGAAGTACCCATGTGCAACGTCGTACCACGGTGCTAGGGTTGCCGCCTGCCGCCGTGGGTAAGCTGCTCCAGCCTAGTATTTGTTGGCTTTGGTCTTTCCTTCTCGACCTGCCACCCAAACTGAAACAAGGGCTTTGCCGCGAGAGCAAATTCCACTACACCCTCTGCCAAGCCGGGCCTGGTACATGCATCGCGCTCTAGCTTCCGGCTGGCCACGAACGAAGTCAGCTTCAGCCACTGGCTAAACGAGTCCGCCGAGTAGTTTTGAAATCCTCGCGGCATGGCAGAAAGCGAATGCTCACGGCTGAGCGGCATGTTCTTACGCTCGAGTTCTGCCGCCATTTCCTCGAACCGCTGCGGCTCTTTCGCTATCGCCTCTCTCCAAGCGTGTAGCAAGGCACGGTCTGGCTGCCAGACGCCTGCGGCGACAAACGACTGCTCCGGCGAGAAATGCAGATACAGCATCACGGCGGAATCCCGAAACGAGCGCCGAAGTTCGGCGGCAACATGGGTCTTAAAGGGACTCTTGTCCTTGCTGAACCGGACGTCCCGATAAACCCGCATCACCGCGTTCTTTTCCTTGGCATACAAAGGCAACTGCCGGTCGCGGCAGCCCGCCGCAACTGCAAGTACCAGTGCTTCCATGGGCCGTTCTACGCGCTCCTGGTACTCGGACTTACGTTCGCTAAACCAATCCCGGTCGTTATTTTTTTTCAACCGCCTGAGAAGACGAAAACCTGCTTCGGGAAACCCGGGGAACTCCGATGCCATACCAGCAAGAATACGATGTACCCGCGCTGGCTCGACTGGAACGTTTTACATGGCGCTCGTGTATCGGTGCTTACTTTCTTTCTTAATCGGTGAGAGAAATCGCGCACCTTCTCCACCTAAAGTCATCAGAGATGCACGTCAAAGCCCCGCCTCCTCTCGAATGCGCTCGAAAAATACCCGGCTACCAACGGCTGGCGTGCCTTCCTGTCGAAATTTTGAGGGTCGGGCAAGAATGGCGTTTGAAATGCTCAGGGCTTGTGGTATGATCCGGAGATCAAAGTGCCGCTCACTGCCATCTTCCACCGGAGACTTGTTGGTACGTCGCGACGTTTCGCGCAGAGTGCCGGCCGTAATTGGCCCTTCTACTCTGCTGCGGACCCTGGCGACATTCTGGACCAGTCGTGGTGGGGATGTGAGTTGCCGTAGACGAATCAAACTCCTCAAGCTGGCCATCACCGGATTACTTTCTGCAGTCAGAGTACGAGGATTTGCATCTATTGGAAATCTAGCGCTTCTGATTTCGTTGCTGAACGTTTATGAACCGGGCTACGTCTACCGAAGGTAGATTAGAGGCAAGATTCCACCCTTTTTGATGAATCTTAATTAGTGGTAAGGAGATAGAAATGACGACGACAGAATTAAACAACTTTAAAAAGATCCTGCAACAAAAGCAGGACGAGCTAGAACGCATTGTGCGCAACCGTGACGCCATCGCCATCGAAAAAAGCGCCGACGCTCTCGACGAAGTTCAGCATGCCTCCGAACGGGAACTTGCTATCCGCAATCTGGATCGCGAGTCTAACTTGCTCCGCAACGTTCGGTCCGCTCTCCGCCGCATCGACGAGGGCACGTTCGGGATCTGCCTTCACTGCGAAGAAGACATCAGCCCGAAACGCTTGGCCGCTGTACCATGGGCTCCTTTTTGCATCCAGTGCCAGGAACAAGCCGACAAGAATGCTGCTGACGGCAATGAAATGCTTGACGATCTGCTCGTCAACGCTGCTTAGTGATCCACTCCCAGTTCGTTCAGAATAGTGACTGATTCTGGACGAACGCGGAGCGTGAGCTTTGGATCGAGGGCTAAAAGCCGATCTCCTCATCTTGATAGTCAGCTGTAAGTTGCCGCGTGACGCCTCCGCTACATGCATCGTTGGCCGCATCTCTTAACAACGTCGGCCGTCCCCCCTGTGCCGCGGGTGGATTAGCGCGTGGCACTCTATCGCGGCATAGCTGTAATCTAAGTAGTGCTCCTATGCTGAAGCGTCTTGTCCTGTGCCTGCTTGTTGCCGCAGCCTCCCCTGCCATACTGTTTCCGCAGAACTCTCCCAGTCCGGCTGCCGCCAAACCAACCGATCATGTTGTGGGGGTCATCACCGCTGTGGACCCCTCCTTCAAGAAGCTTTCCGTTAAGGAGGACAAAACGGGAGCTGAGTACAACATTTCGCTCGAAAACACGAAAACATTTCTTAAGGTCTCCCCTGAATCGAAGGACCTGAAGGCGGCTTCGCGCTTCAACCCCAGCGACCTGCAGAACGGAGACCGTGTCTCCGTTCGAGGGTACAAGATGGATGGATTGCCCAATGGCGTGGCCGCTGCAAGCATCCTTTTAATGTCCGCGCGAGATCTTCAAAGGGCGCATCAGAGCGAGATGGAAGCGTGGCAACATAGCACAGCGGGCGTAGTCGAGTCCGTGGATACGGCCACAAAGCAGCTTAAAGTGGCCATACGTACGCCAAACGGCCCCCAGACCATGGCGGTTGATGGAACGAATGCCGAGTTTACCCGGTATTCACCCGCTTCGCCCAAAGTACCGGTAGCGTCGCAGCTGAGTGAGGTCCAACCCGGCGACCAAATTCGCGTCATCGGCACTAAAGATGAAAACGGTTCCATCATTACGGCCCAAAAGATCTACTCCGGCTCGTTCCGAACCGTCGCGGGTACGATCACTTCTATTTCTCCCGATGGCAAGGATGTCACTGTGAGCGACAGACGGACCAGGCAGCAAGTTCAGTTTTTACTCACGAGTGACTCCTCTATCAAAAAGCTTCCTCCACAGGCCGCTGCGGGGTTAGCGCAAGGGGCGCCGGGCGGCTCCAGAGACATCTCTCAGCTGTTGCAGAGTGCTCCCACGATCAATGTGTCCGACCTGCATCCGGGCCAGGCGGTGATTGCCTCGGGCGGTGCCGGCCCGAACCATTCGCCCTTAACCGCCACCAATATCGTCGTTGGCGTAGACCAACTTTTGCAGTCCGCCGCTCCTCGCCGTGGAAATCATTCTTCGGCTTCGAGTAACGATTGGAATCTGGATCTCGCCATACCTGTTGAATAAAACGCCGGCCGAGTCGTTTTCGCCAGCTAAACCCAATCCCAGAGGTGTCATGAATCGAAGTTTTCTTCGTGCGGCCCTGCTTGCCGCTCTGCCAGGAATTTTGTCCTGGGCGCAACTGCCGGCCGCTGCCCCCAGTTCTGCGCGTCAGACCACAGCACCAGTTCGCCGCTCCGGCGGCACCGTTACGGGCGCTGTCAAAGACACCACTGGCGGCATAATTCCTAAAGCCCTAGTCACGCTGACGGATCAAAACGGCACGACGCAAACAGTCAGCACGGCCGACGACGGCACCTTCCGTTTTCGTGGAGTGGCTCCCGGCACGTACACGATCGCGGCGGCATTTCAAGGACTCCAGCAGACGGGCGTTCTCCTGGTTTCCGTGAAGCCCGGGCAAATTGCCAATGCCAATATAACTATGGCAGTGGGCGAACAGAAGCAACAGCTTACGGTCACTGAATCTGCAAACGAAGTCAGTGTCGATCCTGCCAACAACGCCACAGCCACTACGCTGACGGGCGAAGATCTTTCCGCTCTGCCGGATGATCCCGACGATCTCCAGGCCGACCTTCAAGCTCTCGCCGGGCCTTCTGCGGGCCCCGGCGGCAATCAGGTTTACATTGACGGCTTCAGTGGAGGCACGCTGCCGCCGAAGGAGACCATTCGCGAAATCCGCATCAATTCGAATCCTTTTTCGGCGGAGTTCGACAGGCTCGGTTACGGCCGTATTCAGATTTTCACCAAACCTGGTTCGGACAAGTTCCACGGTCAGGCCAACTACACGATTAGTGACGGCGTCTGGAATTCGCGCAATCCCTTCCTTACGGTCGACCCGCCCTTTCGCACCCAGCGTTTTGGCGGTAATGTCAGCGGTCCCATCAGCAAGACCGCCAGCTTCTTTTTCGACGTCGACCGTCGAAACATCGACGACAACGGCATTATCAACGCCACCACTCTGAACACCGCTCTCGATCCTGTCCGGACCCAGAGCTTCTTCCCGACGCCGCAGCGCCGCACAACTGTGAGTCCGCGCGTCGACTGGCAGCTCGGCCAGAACAACACTCTCAGCTTCCGGTACCGTTACGAAGCAAACAACAAGACACCCACCGGAGTGGGTGCGTTCTACCTTCCGGGCAGCGGCTACAATTCCTACGACACGGAGCATAGCGGCCAAGTAGTCGACACAATGGTTCTCGGAGCACACGCCATCAACGAAACGCGCTTTATGTTCGACCGTGAAGCCCAGTCTTACCAGAGCCAGAGCAATGCGCCCCAGATCGACGTAGCCAACTCATTCGTAACCGGCGGCTCTACTTATGGCTCGTCTTTTGACGTCCAAAACTATTACGAGCTACAGAACTACACGACAATTACGCGTGGAGCCCATACTACGAAGTTTGGCGTTCGCATTCGCACTTCTCAAGTGAATGACTATTCCAATAAAAACTTCAATGGGATCTATGCCTTCCTGGGAGGCACTGGATCAATCGTCGGCGCGGATGGAAGCCTGATCCCGGACCAACGGCAGACTTCCATTCAGCAATACCAACTCACGCAGTTTCTTCTTCAGCAGGGCGCTAGCCAGGAACAGATTCTGGCCAACGGCGGAGGTCCAAGCCGGTTTACGATCACGCAAGGAAACCCGAGCATGAAGTTCTACCAGCTCGACTTCGGACCGTTCGTGCAGGACGACTGGAAAGTAAAGCCGAACTTGACTCTGAGCCTTGGGCTACGCTGGGAGTCGCAAACGAATATCGCCGACACGAGCGACTGGGCCCCGCGCGTGGGGTTCGCGTGGTCTCCCGGGTCTGGCGGTAACGGCCATGGAAAAACTGTAATTCGCGGAGGCTTCGGTATGTTCTACGACAGATTCAAAGCCACCAACGTCCTCAACGCCTACCGTTTCAATGGGCAGAATCAAATCCCCTACATCGTTACCAATAACCCATCGCTGCTGCTGCAGTACTACCTGGCCGGAACGGCTCCGCCCACCGCAGACCTGACAGTCGATCCCCGGTTCAACTCCCGTTACCAGATCGACAGTCATCTTCAGTCTCCTTATCTCATGCAGACCGTCATCGGCGTCGAGCACCAACTCTTCAAGCGCACGACAGTCACGGTGAACTATATGAACGCTCGGGGAAACCATGAACTGCTGACGCGCGACATCAACGCGCCGTACCCGGTTTCCCTGCCCGGCAATTTTCTTCCGTCGGCGTTTGGCAACATCGGGCCCATCTACAACTATGAATCGACGGGGATCTTTCGCCAGAATCAATTGATGGTCGGCATCAACGCGCAGCAGGGCCGCCGGCTGAGCCTTTTCGGCCGCTACGTCTACGGCTACTCGAATAGCGATACGGACGGACTCTCCACGGTTCCCTCGAACCAGTACAATCTGGCCCAAGACTATGGACGGTCGGCGCTCGACTATCGTCACTCCCTGTTTCTGGGTGGATCAGTCGCGGCAAAGTGGGGGCTTCGTTTTTCGCCCTTCATTGTTGCCCACACTGGTATTCCCTTTAATATCACGACGGGCACCGACCTCTATGAGACAGGGTCGTTGAGTCCCACGGCTCGGCCCGCTCTGGTCAGCGGACAGGATGCGGCTGCTGGCCCCGGCGGACTGATCCTCAGTACGCCTCTCGGCTACCTGAACACAGTTCCGCTGCCCGGTCAGTCCATTATTGAGCGCAACGCCATCTCCGGCCCTGGCTACGTCGGCATCAACCTTCGCGTGAGCAGGACGTGGGGCTTTGGCACGACCAAATTTGCCGGGCCGTCGGGCGGAGCCAGAGCCGGCGGCGGGGGGCACGGAGGTTTCCGTGGCGGCGGAATGGACGCCACCAGTGAGCATCGATACAACGTTACCGTCTCGGTCAGCGCCCGTAATATTCTCAACCACGAGAACCTCAACACGCCCAACGGGTCGGTTACATCACCCTATTTTCTCCAGTCGACGGGCATAACGGGAGGCTACGGGGCCGAGGCGACCGCCAGTAACCAGCGCCGCATCGATTTACAGGTGCGATTTGCCTTCTAGCTCCGTCTATAGGCTGACGGAGTTATTATGTTTGATTTTGAGCCGATCCCGGTTGTCCCTATCTCTACGCCTCCGGGCCTGCTTGCCCATCTTCAGATGGGCCCTAATGACGGCATCAGCCGCGGCGACCGCGCCGACACGGGCGACGAGGAAGCGGGGCCGGACGAGATGGGAACCGACGACGCGCACGTTACTGGCGACCCAACCAGTTTCGGAGGAACCACCTCGATCCGCCATCCTTCGGGAAGCGATGTCGAGCTATACGAGGACGGCCTGGGAGCAGACGAGATGGAGATTGTTCCTGAGGACAACCGCTCCCTCGGTCTGACGAATACGGACACAGTTCCCGCTGACGACTGGGCTGCCGATACGGGCCCGACACGGACCCCGGACGGCAAGCGCCAGCTTTAAGAGCGCGGCTATTTCCCGAACTGCGCGACGCCGATACGAATAATGGTGTCGCGCGGAGGCCCGGCGTGCCCGCTTGAAGTCGAGGGGGCACCTGGTTGCTTTTGAAGAGGATGCCGTTCTGTCCAAGCCCCATACACACGTCCGCCCAGCGCAGCGATCCCACTATAGTCGCCCATAAACACACCTCCCGGATCGAAGGACTCACTAGTCCAACCGAAGTTCTTGAATGTGTTTCCACCGTCTTCGGAACGCGCAAGGACAACAGTCTGCTTGCGATTGGAGGGATCCCCGCGCCGGTCGTAGAATACGGCGTTCACCGATCCGTCGAGCGGGTCCACTGCCATCCACTGAAAATATTGATCAGCCCCGTTGTGAACCGCATCATTATTTACGCGGACTGGCTCACTCCAGGACTTCCCGCCGTTGTTTGAAGCCGCACAGAACACGTCCAGATCACCGTTGCGGTAATCGCTCCAGGTGACGTAGAGACGGCCTCGACGGCCGGTGTGCGGATCGACCGCGATCTGAGGGAAACCGTTGGCGCGCGAGACGCCCTGAATGGCGAACATGGCCGGCGCCGTCCGGATAACCGTGCGGGAACGGGAAAAATGCCGACCGCCGTCACGCGACGACGTGAGCACGAGGCCGTCCCCATTGCTCCATACCGAATAGAGAGTGCCGTCCGGTCCTACTGCGCCCTCGAAACCTTCCAGTGCTCCGTTATCGTCACGGGGCAAACCGGGATGGTCGTTCAGTTCCGCGGGAGCGGACCACGTTTTTCCATCATCACTAGAACGGGACAGCACCAGTTGCGAGTTCGTGAGATTCCACCGCGTCCAGCCGATGTAAAGAGTTCCGCCATACTTGCCGTTACCGGTATCCGCCACGATGTAGGGCTTGTCCTCAAACGGGATGCCCGGCGCGGTGGGATGCTGGGCGACGGGGATGTGATTTTTCTCCCAGGTTTTGCCTCCATCGAGCGAACGCCGGATGAAAATTCCGTTGCGGGAGGCATTGTGCCCCCAATAGTTGAAGGTCCCGAGCTTGTCGAACGCGATGTAGCAGAGGATGGCGTGACCCTGATTATCAAAGGTGACGGAGACGTCGCCGGAGACCTTGTAATCGGTAGGAGCAATGCCTTCAGCCAGTGTCCAGGTCCGTCCGGCGTCCGTGGAGTAAGCGACATGGGCGTTGTCCTGAAATGCAGCCACGACCTGCTTAGGATTGCGAGGATTAATGGCGATGGACGGTTCCGTGAAGTATCCGGGTTCGGGCGTGAGCGTCGAGAGGAGCGTTCCCGGGGGAGGTGGCAAAGCCGCGCGCTGTCGGTTTTGGGAGTACGCAAGCCCTGCTAGTGCCGCACTCAGCAGCAGAACCGCTGCCAGTTGTGTGCCCATGTATTTCTCAATCATCCTTCCACTTAAGTTTCGCAAGGCCCAGACACACTTCGGGCGCAAGGACGAAGATAGGCGGATGCGAACGGCGATTTAGGCGATCTTCGCAAGCTCTCCGACGGGCCTTTCGTCGATTGCTGGCGGATGCGAAGTGATGACTGGAAGATCGGCGCTGGATCGGGTGCCGCGGGCGATGTCTGATTATTCTGATGCGATCTGACGGTCTGGAGGCGGACATTGCGAAGCTCTTGTTTACGAGTTTCGGCAGTTTACTTATGCTGTTGCGAAACGAACCCAGCGTGGGCTTTGCGCTGTTCTGCGTGGATTTTCAGAAAATCGGATAAGCACCGGTGAAAGGCGCGGTCGTGCGTGGTCTGGCAACCCAGATAAAACGCCATTTCCTCTGGCCGATCGCAGTAGGCCACGTCCCGGTGAAAGCACAAGTCCTGGAGGCGGAGCGCGCGTTGCGAGAGCCGGAAGTGTTCGGCCATACGCTCGACCAGACGCGCTCTATAGCCTCCTTGTTGGCGGGTTCACGGTGTCACGCCGCGGGCGCGTGCGCAGTTGGGAGAGCCCCGTTCAGAACGGTGGGTTGTTGAGGCTGGAAAGGAAGGGAATATTTTTGAAGCTTGTCACCGTTGTTCAGTCGGATTTCGGCACGAACCCTGCGGGTCTGGTCGCGGACCGGCATTGCCACCGGGCGCTCATGTTGAGATTCCGCGTTCGCAGTTGCATTGGTGCTGGTGAGCTTGGTACTCTATGACCCGTACTCCACCGTCCGGTAACACTCTCGCAATCGGTGGGTCACCTGCAATAAACTCATAGGAACATACGGATTAGAATCCGGGAGGGTTTTATGGCGTTTTGTCCAAATTGTGGCGCGCAAACCGCAGGCGCCTTTTGTCCCAACTGCGGGTCCGCGGTAAGTGCGGGCCCTGGTTCTGCTGGAGCTAGCTTTGCTCCGCCGGCGTCTGTCAGCGCGCCGGGCATGAGTGAGAACGTAGCTGGAGCTCTTTGTTACTTACTCGGCCTGATTACGGGGATTATCTTCCTGGTGATTTCTCCTTATAACCAGAACAAGACGGTTCGCTTCCATGCTTTCCAGTCGATCTTCCTGACTGTGGCGTATTTTGTGATTCAGATCGCGTGGAGCATCGTTTCTCTGCTCACACACGGGCTCGGATTCCTGTTTTATCCCCTTCTGCTGTTGTTCTTTTTCGTCCTCTGGCTATACATGATGTATAGCGCCTACAACAACAAAAGAATCAAGTTGCCGGTGGTTGGGGATTTAGCCGAAAAGCAGGCATAAACGGGCTGCACGTCGGTGTTGCCGAGGTGTATGTCACTCATATGCTGCCTATGGATGGCTGCCTGGTACTTGTCTTGAGCACGAAATCGGCGTAAGTATCCAAAGGGCGTAAGTATCCAAAGAGAGATTCGCTCTGAGGAGACAATCAAGTGGAAGCAGCTCGATCGGATCAGGCGTCAGCGATGGTTAGCATCTACGATTGCGCCAAACGGCCTTTAGCGAAACAAGTTCTGCTTCGCGTCCGGAATGACAGCAGCTCTGAACATATTTCCAAATACGCGGACGGCCCTGACATTAACGTAGTTGTACCTTTTCACAACGGCCCGCACGATGAGTACACCGTTGTTGTTTCAGCAGATGGCTATCGGGACACCGGTTACTGCTTCCGCGCTGATCCCAGAGTACGGGCGCAAGTCCATCTGTTGATGGTTCCCAAAGATCATCGATACGAGTTTCTAGATTGGGAGGACCTGGGCCTGAAGTTCCCCCAAATTGCAGCTTTCCTCAGTGTGGGTACTGACTCGATCAGCGCAAAGTCGCGCTACGTTGCCCTCCAGGAAAACAATCCCCAGGCGCTGGCGTGTCTCTTGAACATCACAACTGCAATGGCAGCAATCAATCTCGCCGGAAGGTCGCCACTATCCTTTTTCAGGGCGATCTGCTGGGACGCCACCATGGGCCAAGATCGATTTTTTGGTTTTGTGGACCCGGCAATGATTCAGGCTGTCAGAGCAGCGGCTGAAAACGGCGATTTCGCTGAAGAGAAAGATTGTGCCGCGTTTCATCCCGGTTCCACATGCAGTTGGAAGCAGACTGCATTCGACGTCGCAAATCTGCAACTTACATTTCACGAACGAACCACGCGAGTCATTGACGGCGTGACGTGCGTAATGATCGAACCCGACGTTGACGATTACAAGAATCTCGTACGCCACGGATTTGAGGAAGTCTTGCCCAACCTGGTCACAGGAGGGAAAACCGACCCCGCCGGAGTATTCGCCCTCCGATGGGCAACGGCCGAACGCGGCGGACCTGCTTTTGATCCAGGGTATGTGCTGGCGTAAAAAGACGAATTCAAACCGACGGGATACTCCGGTTCACAGTTCATTACTCCACTTTGTAGGCGAGTAGCCAGTCCTGCCTTCTTCCAAGAGTGAGCGGGACGAAGAGGCGGATCATTTGCTGCTGGATCCAGTAGGCGATCGGAGACAGCACTTTTTTGCGCTGGCCGTTGCGGCGGCCGAGCGCAATAACTTTGTCCGTGCGGGGACGGCGTTGCTGCTCAAATTCTGCGAAGACTCGCCCGAGGGCCCTTCCGTTTGACTCGCGGAGCAACTTGGCGAGAAGAATAGCATCTTCCAGCGCCATGGAGGCCCCCTGACCGGAGTGCGGAGCGACTGCATGGGCTGCGTCGCCAACGAGGACAGTGCACCCGACGGTCCAAACAGGGGGGCTCGGTACGTCATGGATCGCTATGTTGAGAATCTCAGTCGCGGACTTTATGAGTTGCGGGACCGGGTTTGCCCAATCGCCGTGAAGGCGCATGAGACGTTCCTGCAGTTCGACTCTCGAGATGGAAGCCATTTGCTCCTTGGTCTCGAGGGGAGCAGCGGCCGTACTCCACCAAGCCGTGCGCGGACCCTCCGGCGTCACTGTATTGAAGTAGCCGAAGA
>DATIMM010000131.1:0-49241 GCA_035475295.1 Bryobacteraceae bacterium | reverse complement strand
GCCCGCTCCTTCACTACCTCATAGGCCCGCAAGAGATTCTGTGCCGCATCGTAGTAGATCGTGACTTCATCGGCCGTCAGTTCCGGAGGCACGATCACCCCGCCCTTTGAAAAATCCTGGTAGCGTGAACTCCTTGCCTGGCCGTCCCAAAGTTGTTCATCCTCAATTTCGGTCGCCGCAAGCTCCGAAATGCCCTCAAAGCAAACCGTCACGTGCCCCAGATCAGCAATGGAGGCGTGGCCGTACTGAAAATAAAAGCTTTCCAGAAATTTAGCCGAGTCGTGAGTACGCACCCACTCCACCGAATCCTTGATGGAGTCAGGCGAACGGCTATAGCGGGCTAGTGCATAAGCCAGCTTCTCGGGCGGCATCGGCGCAACGGTCAACACGCGCTTGGCGGACTGGCTTGGTTGAGGACTAGATCCTGGCATGAAATCGTATCATTGCTAGTTTGCCATGCGAATCAGAATAAAGAAGCTCCATGCGGATGCTCACCTGCCCGAATACGCTCATGGACCGTTAGAAGACGCGGGAATGGACGTACGGTGTATCGAAGGCGCGGTGCTCGAGCCAGGCGTGCCGCAAGCGCTGCCTACCGGGCTTGCACTAGAAATTCCGCCCGGTTTCGAAGTACAGGTCCGGCCCCGTAGCGGCCTCGCTCTGAAGCACGCTATTACGCTTCCGAACTCTCCGGCGACTATCGACCCCGGCTATCGAGGCGAACTCAAAGTCATTTTGCTGAACCTTGGAAGATCTGCATATGAAGTTCACGCCGGCGACCGGATTGCACAAGTGGTGGTATCGCAATACGTGCCTGTGGAATGGGAACAGGGCGACTTAGCAGAGTCGATTCGCGGACAAGGGGGCTTTGGTTCTTCAGGACGCTAGCTTTTTTTGTCGACCTCGGCCATAAGTTTACTCGCTAGCGGCTGGGTCTGCCCAGCATACTTGTTGCCGACCTTCTTGTAATAGGGAACCGAGACAGGAGAAGACAGCTGCTCGAACGTGAAAGAGCAGATGCGCATTCCGGGATAGAGGGCGACCGGCATAATGCCTAAATTACTCAGCTCCAGGGTCGCCTTGCCCCGCCAGCCAGGATCGAAAAGACCCGCGGTGCCGTGCACGATGATTCCGATCCGGCCCAGACTGGAACGCCCTTCGAGACGGCCCAGGACGTCATCATCAAGCTCCAGTGCTTCTTCCGTAATCGCTAATGCGAATTCGCGCGGCTGCAGAATGAAAGGCTCGCCGGGTTTAACCATCACGGTACGCATAATGTCCTGAATAGCGCCCTTTTCGCGGACGTCGATGTAGGGATAGCGGCTATGCTCAAAGATGCTAAATTCCGAGCCGAGCCGTAGATCGATGGAGCAGCTCCCAAACTGTTCCGGCGGCAGTTCGGGAAGGACGCGAATTTTCCCCAGTTCAATGTAGCGGCGGATGTCAACGTCGGAAAGAACCATAAGCAAGCGGCGTGCGTGAACAGCCATCCTAGCACGCCGAAAATGCTATATTTATGGAAGGTAGTGGGCGGCTAGCTCAGTTGGGAGAGCACCACGTTCGCAACGTGGGGGTCGTGGGTTCGAACCCCATGCCGTCCACCATGTAACCAATTGAAAAGAAAGTGTTTGTCCAGTTTTCCACAGCCAGAACACTCCATGCCGTCCACCAAAACGCGCCGTTAGCTCTGGAAACCAAGCGTTCCTCGAACGCGCAGATGGTCTGCTCTAGGGGCTTCATGCGAATTGAGGAATGAACCCGATCGAAGGCGCAACATAGTGGTCTGGAATGAGGGTGGCCAGTGCGGAGGCGCTAACGACACCGATCAAGAACTGATGGCACAGCGTTTGTGAGGATCTATCCGCAACAGAGCATGAGATCTCTGCTGTCCCCGTGCTTCAAAGCGTCGCATCTTCTTTCGACAACTCGCAAACCCGAAGATAAAGGATGAAAAACTGTGGCGGAGGGCCAGTGGCGCGTTTCAACGAACCGCTTGCGCAGGATGCTATACGGGATGGTTTTTATTTCCTCCGAGTTCTTCTCTTGCGGTCGTCTCTTCTGGGCAGCAATCTGGTTACGGAGCGAAGTAGCCGTTGATGTCAATGATGAGGTCGGTGTTATCGGTCACAAACACGCTGATTGCCCCATCGGTTCCGGCCGGAACAAGGGCCGCATTCGCCAACACGGTTCCGGTATAGGAGTTCAGGGTAGACACATAGGGCTGTGGCTGTCCGGTAGGCCAGGTCGTCAGATAGCCTAAAAATCCCGTAGGCACCACGGTCATGTTGAGCGCATAGGCTTTGGCATTGGGCGGAATGCCGCAGGAACCCGGAATCGTGAAACTCCGGGTGGCTCCTGCTGCCAGACTCGGCGGTCCAAAGGCACCCGAGAAGCCGTAGCCACGAGTATCGACAACACGGCAGGGCGAGACCGGATGCAGTTGCAGGGCTCCTGTCGCGCCGCCAGGACCAAAGTGCCCGTTAAGATCAAAGATGAGATCCGCGTTGTCGGTGACAAAGGCGCTGATGGCTCCATCATTGCCTGCCGGCACAATCGCCGCATTGGCGACTACCCGGCCGTCAAACGAATTCAGCGTGGAGACAACGGGTTGCCCTTGCCCGGTGGGCCATAACGAAAGGTAATCGAGGTCCTCTGCGCGCGGGACCACCGTCGCATTCAGCGAATAGGCGCCGGCGGTCGAGGCGATCCCACAAGAAGACGACAGCAGCGGGAACGTGCGGGTCTCTCCAAACACCATGCTCGGCGGTCCGAAGGAGCCGGTAAAGCCGTACCCGCGCGTGTCTGCCAGACGGCAAGGCGTATCCGGATAGAAGGCTGCCGTCGAGCTGATGTCGGGATCAAAATAGCCGTTGATGTCCAGGATTACATCAGTGTTGTCGCTGGCGTATACATCCACAGCCCCATTCGCTCCGGCAGGCACAATGGCAGCATTGGCGACCACCCGGCCGTCAAACGAATTCAGCGTGGAGACAAGAGGCTGGAGTTCGCCGGTGGGCCAGATACTCAAGTAGGTGAGAGGTGCGGGCGGCACGACCGTGACATTGAGCGAGTAAGCTTGGGCCCTGCTGGGGATGCCACAGGAACCTGAGGGGATGGGGAACGTGCGCGTAGAGTGTGCCGTCAGACTGGGGGCACCGAAGGGATCGGAGAAGCCGGAGCCTACACGCGTATCCGCGATCCGGCACGGCGGCACTGGGACAAAGCCCTCCCCGTTCATCCCCGAGTTACACTGCATGCCCAAGGTGTAGGATGTGGAGCTGCCGGGTTGAAAGACACCGGAGACCTGAATCACATAGGTGCCAGTCCATGCTAACGTGACTGGCTGCGGGCCGCTGCTCCCAGAAAAGCTTAGGACTGCTTTGCCGGACGGATCAAATAGGGATGCATAGGCACTTCCATAACTGCCTGTGTCGGTCGAAGTGAGCGTGATATTTCCACCCGCCTGTCCGGCGAACGCATATTGATTCACCTGCGCCGTACGGACAGATCCATTGGCCACCCCGCCACAACTGAGCGGGGTGGCAGGTTGTAGCGGGTTCCGGCATACCACGCCCAAACTGTACGATGCGGAGAAGTCATAATTGCCTCCCGTCACTTGGATCACGTAGGCGCCGGTCGATGCTAAAGTCACTTGGTCTCCGTGGTACGGCCCCGGCCCGCCATATCCACCCAAGAGCAGCACTTGGTTGCCGGATGGATCGAATAGCGTTGCCCTCGAAGATGCGTAGGGACTATTGTCAGACCAAGTGAGTGTGATGATCTCGCCCGCGTGTCCGGCGTATGCGTACTGATCCACCCGCCCCGGACGAATACCGAAAGAGCCGACGATCCCGCCGCAACTGAGCGGTGTGGCAGGCTCTAGCGGGTTCCGGCATACCACTTCCAAGCTGTATAACGGGTTTTTGGAGTCGTAGGTGTAGCCGGTAACCTGAATCAGATAAGTGCCGCTCAATGCTAAGGTTACTTGCGGCATGGGAGGTTGGTCAGAAAACCTCAGCACTTCTTTGCCCGATGGGTCAAATAACACTGCAGAAGCGGAAGGCGAGTCAAGGCCGCCTATTTTGGCCAGAGCGAGCGTGATCATCCCGCCCGCCTGCCCGGTATACGCATATTGGACCACCTGCGACGTGAAACCAATGCCTCCGCTGACGGTCTGGCCACAACTGAGGGGGATGGCAGGGGATACCGGGTTCCGGCATACTAGTTGTCCGAAGTAGTAGTAGTTATATGGTTGGGTGGAACTGGCTACCTTGACCTGAATCACGTAGGTACCGGTCAACGGTAAAGTTACTTGCTGCGGGTAACCTCCAGAAAGGCTCAACTGGGTGCCGGATGGATCGAATAGCGAGAGGGATGGACTGCCAGAAAAACTGAGCGTGATGATCCCACCTGCCTCCCCGGCGTACGTATATTGATCCACCTGACTAGCCGAGGTGATTTCTCCATTAAACTGGCTTCCACAGCTCAACGCTGTTGCCAGGAGAGCGTGGCTGGCGAAGAGACTGAAGAACAACACGATCCCCAATGTTGATTGGGAAAGACGAAGATTGTGCACGGTATACCTCCTTGTCGGTCACGATCCAATGAACCGTCTCCTGGAACGGGAGTTGGTGTCAGCGCGTCCGGATTTCTGATCGCACCCGTCGATTTCCGGAGAGCTAGACAGGACAGAGAAAACTGCCATTCGGAAGATCCGCCTCGGCACGCTTGCGAAGGGAACGCAGTTCGGTTAGCCCGCTCACCAATGTTGCGCAAACCTGCAGGACTGCGTAGGCCGTCATTGTTGCGGGCACGATGACGGTCCATGATCCGAGGAGCATCACTGGTCTCCCACTTCTGCGGCACTCGCGGTGTTCTTCGTCGCGGGCATCGTCGAGATCACCTCTCCGACGGCCCACGTCGCCATGAAAATCAGTCCGAGCGGCAGCCACACGCCGGAAAAGCTCTTAAACATGTCAAAGCTGTGCTGCGCAAGACCCGCAATGATAGTCAGATCCAGAAAGGCAACAATGCCTGTCCAGAGAAACGCCGTCGGTAAAGGATCGCGAGCGCCGGGCGCACGGAAGTAATGCCAAGCGATGAGGACAAAGACCACCGGTGCCATCAGGTCATGAATGACGATCGCTGTTGTTGTATTCGTGATCTTCAGCAATGCGATCATCATCGCTGCGCATATCGTCCATCCCACAACGGCATGAGTGAACCATCGCCAGAAAGAGTGTGCAGGATACTCCCTCGAGCTACCCGGTTTTGTCTTCGGAATTTCGATCGCCACATTCGCAGCCCACGCACGAATCCGGTCAGGATTGCGCCAGTCACCACTGTGCGTTTTGGCCATCGCACTTGCGGGGAACCCTTTAGCACTGGGCTCTAAGCGGCCCCCGAAGGTGACATGCCCTTTCGCACCGATCCGTTCGGCCAGGATTGCGACTGGTCTCGTTGCCGGAATAGGCTCGCGATCGGCGCATTCATCCAGCGGGCCACTGGAGAAGAACCAGACCGGCACTTTACGGAGTTGGCTCAGATGGTGATTAACAAAACTCCGTAGCTTGCGTGGCCAGCGGTTCCCATAGAGAGCACCGCCCACGATCACAGCGTCAAAGGACTCAATGGCGTGAACGCTCTCAACTGACGAGGCGACAACTTCAAGACCGCGCGTCCTCAGCTCTTCCCCTATGAGTTGGCCGATGCCCTCGGTCCCGCCACGTTTCGAACTCCAGGTCACTAAGACACGCATGCCTTCCTCCTTGGAAGAAATGCTCACGAATCGAAGAGCAAATCACCGGCCACAGTTACTCCTTCAATTTCAAGGGGCACAAGAAGCGTTGCGCGTCCATGCAGAGGATAGCTGGGTCAAATCGCGCAGCTGGGTTCCTGGATCTGACGGAATCGACAAGGAGTTATGACCTCATCGAAAGATAGAGGGCCATGGATCGGAAGCTGCGGCAGAGAGATACTCGACCACGTAATCCCAACTGAATGAAGGATGACTGTGCCGACTTCTTCGCGAGCATGTGACCGATCTTCTTATGGTGCGAGGTAGCCGTTGATGTCGATGATCAGATCGGTTTTGTCGGTCACAAACACACTGATCGCCCCATCGGTTCCGGCTGGGACAATGGCGGCATTCGCCACCACGGTTCCGGTATAGGAGTTCAAAGTGGACACATAGGGCTGTGGCTGTCCTGTGGGCCAGGTGGTGAGATAGCCTAAGAAGCCCGTAGGCACCACGGTCACATTAAGTGCATAGGCTTTGGCGTTGGACGGAATGCCACAGGAACTGGCCGGAATCGGGAAGCTCCGGCTTGCTCCTCCGGTGAGGCTCGGCGGGCCAAAGGCACCCGAGAAGCCGTAGCCACGAGTATCGACCACACGGCACGGCGAGACCGGATGCAGCTGCAGGGCGCCGGACGCGCCACCGGGACCAAAATGCCCATTGAGATCGAAGATCATATCCGTGTTGTCGGTGACAAAGGCGTTGATTGCGCCATCATTGCCTGCCGGCACAATGGCGGCATTGGCGACCACCCGGCCATCGAACGAATTCAGGGTCGAGACAAAGGGCTGCGCTTGTCCGGCGGGCCACAACGAAAGGTAATCGAGGTCTTCGGCGTGCGGGACCACCGTCGCATTCAGCGAGTAGGCCGTTGCGGTGGAGGCGATCCCGCAGGAAGACGACAGCAGCGGGAACGTGCGAGTGGCTCCAAACACCATGTTTGGCGGTCCGAAGGGACCAGTAAAGCCGTACCCACGCGTGTCCACAAGGCGGCAGGGCGTATCGGGATAGAAGGCTGCCGTCGAGCTGATGTCAGGATCAAAATAGCCGTTGATGTCAATGACTACATCGGTGTTGTCGCTGGCGTACACATCGACCGAGCCATTGGCCCCGGCTGGCACAATGGCGGCATTGGCCACGACCCGGCCGTCAAACGAATTCAGCGTGGAGACCAGCGGCTGGGCCTCGCCGGTGGGCCAGATACTTAAGTAGGTGAGGGGCGCGGGTGGCACGACCGTGACATTCAGTGAATAGGCTTGAGCCGTGCTGGGAATACCGCAGGAACTTGATGGGATGGGGAACGTGCGCCTCGAGCGGGCAGTCAGGCTGGGGGCGCCAAAAAGGATCGGAGAAGCCGGAGCCCACACGCGTATCCGCGATCCGGCATGGCGGTAGTGGGACAAAGCCTTCCCCGTTCATCCCGGAGTTGCATTGCAATCCCAAGCTGTACGCCGTGGCGCCACCGAAAACCAGAATCCGATAGGTACCGGTGGATCCTAAGGTGACGGACTGCGGGCTCTCCGAGGCAGAAAAGCGCAGCACGGCTTTGCCGGACGGATCCAATAACAATGCTTGAGGTGTATTCGCACTGCCGCTATTGGCCAAAGTGAGCGTGATACTCCCACCCGCTTGTCCGGCCAACGTGTATTGAGCCACCTGCGTCAGGCCAATCGATCCATTCGCATTCCCGCCACAACTGAGCGCAGTGGTACTCGGCTCGGGTATCGGCGTGAGCAGGTAGGCGTCGAGGCCGCCATTCGCGACAATCTGGCCATGATCGTTGATCCCTGTGGCCTCAGTCAACGTTATTCCCAGCGAGGGATCGATCAGATCATTGAGGTCCATCATCTGGCCGTTGCTGTAGAGAAAGGCATGATTAAAGCCGCTGGACGTAGCGGAACTACCCGTCACTTGCCCTTCGTTGTTGGTGGCGGAGCCACTACTACAGCAACCGCCTAAGGTACCCAGATCCATCATCTGGCCGTTATTGTAGAGAAAGGCATGGCTACTGCCGATGGACGTCTCGGACGAGCCCGTCACTTGCCCCGCATCGTTAATGCCACTGCCGGAACTAGACCTGCCGCCGAAGGTGCCTAGGTCCGTCATTTGACCGTTGCTGTAAAGAAAGGCGTGAATAGCGGCGTCGGTGGCCGTGTACGACCGGCCCGTGACTTGCCCGGCATTGTTGATGGCGGAGCCACCGCTACAGCAACCGCCCAAGATACCCAGATCCGTCAGCTGGCCATTACTGTAGAGAAAGGCATGAGGAGCGCCGTTGGCCGTACCAGAAGCCCCAACTACTTGCCCGGCATTATTAACGCCCTACCGCTGCTATAGCCGCTCAAGGTGCCCAGGTCCGTCACACGATAGAGAACGTCTGCTACTAAAGCGTGGCCTGCTCCCGACAGGAGAATCAGAAGAAAGCAAGATCGGAGTCGCATCTGCTTCTCTCGTTGGTGAAGGTTGGGTTTACTCTATCACCGTAGGGCCGTAGGTGCAATAACAACCAGCACCGGAAGACACCAGCGCTGCGAAACAGAGGAGTGCATGCGGTATTGACAGGTGAACTGCGCGAGGTAGCAGACGCTGAAGCGGTGTCTGTACCGTCGTACAAGCACCATCGGTTTCCGCCTAAAATCACCACCTATGCGGTGTGACTGTCGTACCGGGTTGCGCTCTTGTTGGCGACCTCGCAGGCCCAAGAACAGGCGTGACGCTCGCCGGTCAGGGAGGGCCGCTCTTTCCAACTGCGAACCGATGAGCAGGTCCTCATAGAATAGAGCGGTGCTTAAGAGTCTCGCTTTGGTTTTCGCCTTGTTTGCACAACTGCTTCGGCGCAGAGCGCCCATCCATCTTCCAACTCCTGGGCAGCCACGGCCCAGAGTCAGCAAATGGCAAAACTGACCGGTGTAACGGTCCAGTTCCAAGATTTGCCCCCAACACATTGCTAATACGCCATCACCTTCAAGCGCAGAATCGCTCCCTGCGACGGAAGGTTTGCGTTGAAAAACGTCTGGTCCCCGTTGAGCACTCTGTCCGCTCGCCATTCACCGTTTACGAATGTGCCTTCTTCCACGCAAAGAAACTGCGCATTCTGTTTCTTGCTGCCTCGTGTGGGCCGGAATTGGACATGTGCATCGAAGCCCATGACGATGAATTCATCCGGTGATAACTCCGCGACCAGCGCGCGTCCCGTCATTCCCGGCGTTTGCGTGCCAAAAATTCCACCATATTCCGGATGCAAGTTGCCGAACTGCACGAGCACATCGAACTTGGACGAGGAAATCAGACGGTCTGTCAGATACTGCTCCTCCACGGCTGAATGGAGCTTTCCCGTACCTTGCAGACGCGTGAGGAGCGGAATGGCTGGCCCCAGCAGGCGACAATCGTCGGCAAAAGCCTGGGCCCTGTCCAGCACCTTGCCACCCTCCACAAGGCTGTCCAGCCCGAACGGCGCATAGCCGAGCGAATCGAAGTCGCCGAGTGCGTAAAAGATGTTTGAGGCAAAGCGAGGGCCGCCCGTCTCCGGCACCAATAACGGATTGTCTCTGCGCCGATAGCCGGCCAGCACTCGTTGATAATTCTGATAATCCAGAACATAATTGTCTGGCGCTACCGCATCCAGCGAAGGCGTCATCGCCTTCCAGAGATCCAGCACATTGAGGGTGCCCCCACCGCTCGGATAGGCTTCACCAGGTCGCATGAAGTTCTTTTGCTCTCGCAACCAGACATTGACATAAGCAGGCAAGGGGTATTCTTTCTTGCCCGCCTCAGCGACGGCATTGACGTAGTGCGAAACAGAATAGGCAGCAAAAGCTTCGTCCGCCTCGGCACCGAAGACTTGTGTCCAGGTTCCGGGCTTTTTCCCCAAAGCTTCTACCAGTTTTGCTGGTACTGGTCCAGCAAATTTCTCATTCGCCTGCCGCGAATAGTCCCGATCGGTAAACAGAGAGCCCGGTTCATTCTCAACCTGCACCAGGATCACCGTATGCTGTTCGCCATCCACTTCCTTCAGATGCCGCAGGACCGCTGCAAACGCTCTGCGGTCCGCGTTCAAATTTTCTTCGCTTAACGGCGTCAACACGCGAACGGGTCGGCCGCCGGCATCCATCATGCGCGGAAATCGCTCCGTGTTCGTTTTCACCCAGGCCGGTGCGTAATCCATCGTGCCGTTCTTCCAGGTTCCGAACCACAGCATCACCAGATGAAGATTCCTTCCTCGCGCCAGACGAAGGATGTGATCGAAGGTTTCGAAACGAAAACGACCTTCCTCGGGCTCGACGTCCTCCCAATACACCGGAACCTCCACCGTGTTCAAGTGCATTGCTTCGGCTCCCGCAAGCAGTGCTTCCATCCTCGACGGCCAGCCGCTCGAATTGCTCACCTGCGCGCCCAAAATGATAAAGGGTTTTCCGTCTACCAGTAGCGATGCTTTCTCGCCATTGCGCACCATCTGCGGCATGGGACCGGCACCGAGGTTCGCTGCTGCCAGAAGCAGGATGAGTAGGAAACTTTTCATGAATTTACCGTATCGTCATCGTCTCAATCACACACGAGAGACCGCAAAGCAGGCATCGGAGTTGTGCCGCTGTGCGACCACTAAGACCACGTTCGAGGAGCAGTTTGGTCGATCTCAGAGCATACGCATGCATCAAGTCTGATTCCTAACTTGTCGGCCACTCCGGAACTGAGGGCGCTCGAACGCTGCAGACGGGCTCAGCAATCCGGCCTCGAACAGCTTGTTACTAAAGGCATTTCGCTTTACCCTCCGTTTGCGGCTCGGAGAGTATTCATTTGCTCAAACGCTGTGAGAACCTTTGCTGGCAGCCCACGCCCAATCTCGCATTCGCAGGCGGAAACTCGGCCTTGCTCGCTCCAGCATTCTCCAGTTCCAACGCATTGCCCGAGGGAGCATATAGGCTTTTTCTCTCGATTGGCAGCCCCCGCAAGTTTTATTTCCAAAGCTCTCATCTGCTCCCGCACTTCTCCGTCTCGGCGCTTGGAACGGAATTCATAGAACTTTGTCACTACCCGGCGGTAATGGCCCGGAGGGTTCTTGAGCTTTTCCGGTGCGGTGGTTTGCTTCTCCTCAAAATCGAGAAACGGCTTTAGATCGGAGTGGCTCTTCAGATCGCCGAGCACACATTGCAAAATCGCAGGAGCGTCGACCAAGCCTGCGTGACGCTCTTTGAGCCGCAACAGAAACTCTTGTTCCGGATCCTCCTGCTCCCTTCTTCTGTGCAAACGATCATCATCGATCTGCTTTCGAGCACCTGGTTGTTTCCTGACCGTCTCTTGCTGATTCTTTTCTACATGAATCTCTTCTGATGAGGATGATTCAATTAATTCTCTTCTGGCGATCACTGGTGATCGCCCCGGTCCGATCTTCCGTGATTGGGGTGGGGCACTCACGCGTAATTGGGGTACCCCACTCCTGCATGATCGGGGTCCGCCCGTCTGTTCATAAATTGCATGCCAGAGAAACTCGAACTCATTCGACCGGCCGGACCGGGCCACTCGCCGGATCAGACACTTGCTTTCCAGAGCACCAATGCAGCGCCTGGTCTGTGGCACTGAAAGCGCCACCTCTTCGGCAAGTCGTTGGATGGAGGGCCAGGCTCTTCCCTTTCCTCCGGCAAACTGCAGCAGGCGAGCAAAGACCAGCTTTTCGGACGGCAGTAAGTCCTGGCTCCTCAAAATCTCCGACGGGACGATCGCGCCATCGAAGAGCTGAAATGGATTGAATACCTCGCCAGGTTTGAGCCCGAGACTCGACCGTCGCTCCTGGCGAGAGACACCGAACCCGGAATCAAACGTGCCATTTCCTGGTTGGCAGTTCTCCAGACGTTCAGATACACTTGGGGCAGTGACCGTGTTTGCGCGCACGGCTTCACCAAAACCTTTCTTAATGAAGGCACCGCTCAGAACGGTGCCTTCAGTCGTTTTGAAGGGTCCACCGGAACGGGTTGCCAAAATCTTGACAAATCGGTGCCGGTTGTACGGTTTTAGCGTTTCTAGCAGCTCGCAAGTGACGGAAACTATTGATCTTCGGTGCTAGACGCGCATTCGAACCCCATGCCGTCCACCAAACAACTACTTCACGGTAGGTGAAATACTTCCGGAAGGCGCATCATCGCCTGGTCAGGCCGTCCGTCCAGTTCCACAAAGAACGGCTTCATCTCCTTTTGCCAGCGCTCATTTATTTCCAAAGCAGCCATTCCTTCCAGGGCTTTTTCAAAACTAGGCGTTTCCAGATAGCCAACAAGCAGTCCGTCATCTCGTAAGAATAAAGAATAATTGTGCCAGCCTGTCGCCGAAAGCGCCTCGCGCATTTTTGGCCATACGTTCTGATGCCGTTCTTTATACTCGCCCAGCCGGTCCGGCCGGACCTGTAGGAGAAAACAGACTCGTTCCATTAGAGTCATCCTCCTACACGTGCCGCACAGCCTGATGGGCCAGCATCAGTGCTTCCTGAGTAAGCACGACAAAGGCATGCACCCTGGAATCGTCGGTGCTGATGCGGCCCTCGCGATTAATGAGTTGCTCGTTTGTCGCCCCATCCAGCCGTAACCCGCACCACTCCATTCCGGCACAGACCTGCTCACGAACCCAGGGTGAATCCTCGCCAATTCCCCCGCCAAACACAATCGCGACGGCAGAGCCCTGTAGAGCCGCCAGATACGCACCGATATACTTCCGTAAGCGGTAACAGAAGACATCCATCGCCAGACGGACCTTGTCGTTTCCAGGCATGTGCTTCATCAGGATCCGGGTATCCAGCGAGACCTGAGACATTCCCAGCAAACCGGATTTTTTATTCAGCAATTCCTCCACCCTGTCCACATCCAGCTTCTCTTTATGGGCAAGATATCTCACCAGTGCGGGATCTATGTCACCGGATCGCGTCCCCATCACTAAGCCTTCCAGCGGCGTAAATCCCATTGAGGTATCCACAGATCGCCCATCATGAATGGCGCAAGCCGAACATCCACTCTCCAGGTGCAGCGTGATGAGCGACGCTTTCTGGCGAGTAGTGGAGGTCAGCTCGCAATAGCGGTAAAGCAGATACTCATGAGAAGGGCCATGGAATCCGTATCGCCGGATTTGGTGCCGCTCCACCAGATCAGCGGGAAGCGCGTAGTGATAAGCGACCGGCGGCAAGGTGCGATGAAAGACCGTATCGAAACCCGCGATCATCTTCTGCCCTGGCCCCAGTTCCTCGCGGCTGGCACGCATCACCTGAATGGCTGGGCCGTTATGCAAAGGCGCAAGGTCCTCCAACCCTTCAATATCGGCGATTGCGCGATCGTCAATCACCGTCGTGCTCTCAAACTTATTTCCGCCGTGGACCACCCGGTGGGCGACAACGTCCAGCGATTCCACGGAAGGCAACTCGGAAAGCCTCTGCCGGGAAATCCACTTCAAAGCTTCCCGCGTGGCTGCAGCGTAATCGTCTATTGAAAGCTTTGCTTCTTCGATAGAATCTTTGCCGTAGTACCTCGATAATGTCGATTCCGCTTTGCCGATGCCCTCAATGATGCCGCTGATCAGCGTACGGCCGTCGTGCGGCGAAGCTTGAGACGGATCTGCGTCCACGACATCGAACTTCAACGATGCGCTTCCGGCGTTGAATACGAGCACCTTCAAACTCGGCATCTTGCTATACCACGCATCCGTAGCGCCCTGAGCTCAGTTCGGTTCGGTGACTACCAATACGCGATCACACAACTGATTTTCCAGAACCTGTCGCACTCCCGACGGCCATTCAATCTCGATTCGGTCCACCGTGGTAGCGGAGCCCAACCCAAAATGCAGCCGCAAGTCATTTTGGGACAGGTAGCTGCCTCCGCTCCTCACTTCGCTTAGCTGCTGGCGGCCATCCGCCATCACCTTGACTTTAGCTCCGATTGCACTTCGGTTCGAGCGTTTGCCGGTCAGTTTTAATAACGTCCAGTGGCCGGGCGGATTTTCGGCCTGTTTGAAAAGGGTGGGCGGCTCGTTCTGATTATTGATCGCGATTTCCATTGCACCGTCGTTATCGATATCCGCAAATGCGGCTCCGCGCGCGGAATGTACTTCAAGGATGCCCGGCCCGGCGTGGTCCGAAATGTCCCGGAATCGCCCTTTACCTAGGTTCTGGTATAAGATCGCGCGCTCTTTGTAGTGAATATCGATATGCAGCCTGTCCACCTCGGGAAACGCATGTCCGTTCACCAGCAGCAGGTCCTTCCAGCCGTCGTTGTCGAAGTCAAAAAAGCTCGTGCCCCATCCGACATACTTGGTATTTTGTCCGAGCCCGGCACCCAGCGTCACATCGTCGAAGATACCGTCACCATGATTCCGGTAAAGGCTCTCAAACTCATCGGAGAAGTTCGTCCGAAAAATGCTGAGATGTCCCTCATTCGTGTAATCTCCCGCATCCACACCCATGCCGGACATGGCCTTCCCGTTCTGGTCGAAGGCCGTTCCCCGAATCACGGCCTCCTCCTCAAACCTGTTGCCTCCTTTGTTCATATATAGGAGTGACGGCGTTTGATCGCAAGCCACATAAATATCGGGCAGCCCGTCGCCATTAAAGTCGCCGGTAAGAACTCCCAGCCCATAGTGTCCCTCCGGCTCCGCCACGCCCGAGGGAACGGAGATGTCTGTGAAGGTCCCATCGCCGTTGTTTCTGTACAGAATGTTCCGGTCAAACGGCAGGCCCTTGGGTCCGCAGTTCACAGGAATGCCGCGATAAAAGCAGTAGGGATTCGCGCCCGGTCCCGGAGTCACCGCCGGATCGAACTTCAGATAATTCGCTACAAAAAGATCGAGATGTCCATCCCGGTCTGCGTCAACGAACGCGCATCCGGTGTTGTAGCGCCTTCTGCCTTGTTTCAGATGCGTCGCTGCCGTTACATCCTCGAAATGCCTGCCTTGGACATTGCGATAAAGATGATTGTCACCCCAGTACGTTACAAATAGGTCCGTAAAGCCGTCGTTGTCGAAATCTCCCGCACAAACGCCTTGTGCCCAGCCCGAGGATTGAAGTCCCAACAGCTTCGTAACGTCGCGAAACCTATCGTGTCCCTCGTTGTGGTACATACGATTCGTCCCGCCCGCACCGGAAAGGACGAACAGATCAGGGAGGCCGTCATTATCGTAGTCGATGAACGCAATGCCACTTCCAGTGGTCTCGATAATAAACTGCTTCTTTTCGCTTCCGCCATTCGGGAACGAATCGGTAAGGCCGGCCTGCGCTGCGATGTTACGAAAGTTCGGAACATAGGATCTAACGGCTGCGGAGGTCCAGGCAACCAAGAATACCGACTGGAGGCAGCCGAACAATAGCAGCCGCCGTTTCATCGATCAGGCTGCTTCTCGCCAAGCCGCTTTAGAAAATCGGAAAATTCGCCGTCCTTAGGCTTCTGCAACCCGTCCAGAATAGACTTCTCCTGCTTAGCATTCTCAAGTTCGCCCGAGTTGCGGTACGCCATGAGCAGAGCATAATGGGCACGTTCATTTGACGGCTCCTTCGCCACAGCCCGTTTGAGAAGCGAGATTGCCTGCGGAAACTGCTTTTCCTGGGCATCGATTTTGCCAAGTGCGACAAGCGCATCAACAAACTCGGGAGACAGCGCCAAAGCCTTATCGAAGTGCGGCCGGGCCTCCGCTGAATTACCCCCTGCTAAAGAAATCTGCCCGAGCTGAAACTCACAAGCGGCGTCCTCAGGACTTATTTTCAGCTCGCTGAGGAACTCCTGCTTTGCCTGCCGCAGGGCCTCCGGGGTATGCGCCCCAAGAAGAATAGCGCGCCCCAGCCGGTAGTGTAGCTCCGGCGCACTCGGATTGGCTTCGATAGCCTTCCGGTACTCGGCAGCGGCCTCTGCAAATCGGTTCTGCGCTTCAAAGATTTCGGCGGAAAGCTCATGAACGCGATACGATGCGGGCGCCCTTTGAAACATTGCAAAAGTGGAATTATTGAATGCCTTCATATGCTGCTTCGCAGCCAGGTAAAGCACATCGGCATCGTTCGGAAAGCGCGCTTCTAAAGCTTGTAAAGTCGAAAAGACGCGTCCGTAGTCGTCTTCTACCGCGTAACAATTCACAGCCGCAAGTCCGGCCATTTTCGAGAGCGGTACGCCCCTAACGGCCGCATAATTCGCCAGGCCGGGAAGCGCTGTCTTGCAGTCGCCCAGGGCGGCGTACGTAAGCAAAAGATAGACATGCGCCGTCGGATCTGATGCACTTGGAGATGCTGTTTTCAACTTCTCCAATGCCAATCGGTAACGGCCTTCTGAGAAGGCTTGGATGCCTTGTTCGCGCGCGGTATCGGCAGAAAGCAAACCCCAACAGGCGAGAAAACAGAGGGCGAAGACTCTAGTGGCCTGCATCGTCCAACATCACATCGATATTGCCGAAGCGATGGTGCTTGGCGTCTTCATAATACTTGAAGCTCAAAATCGGCGGCTGGCCTGGAGCAATCAACTTCCGTTCGGCAACCTTCTGCTCCGGCGTTTCGCTCAGCACTGCACACCGGCCGGACCGGTCCACTTGTTCTGTTAGCGTTCGCTCCAATTCAGATACACCGGCCTTTGTAAGCGGCTGCTGTAGCACACCGGCCGATAGCAGCAGCGGCACCAGATCGATCCACCTCATTGTCTTTTTTCCAACTCCTCCAGTGCATGCCGTGCAGTGCTGCTTTGCGGCTTGCGATCCAGCAACTGTTTCATGACGTCGCGGGCACGCTCCGTGTTCCCCTGCCGCACAAAAATCCGGCCAAGATTTAGATAAAGTATATCCTCATCCGGAGCAACACGAACGCCGTATTGAAAGGCTGCAATCGCATCGTTCGGCTTTCCTTCCTGCAGATACAGAACCCCAAGGTTGTTGATAGCGTCGGAGTAGTCGCGCCGCTGCGAAATCGCTTGCTGGAAGTAGGATGCCGCCTGATCCAGATGACCTTGCTTCGCCAGCGCCAGTCCTAAGCCATTCGCCGCCTCTGGTGATTGCGGGCTTAAATCCAGCGCCCGCCGGTAGTAATCTTCGGCCGTCGCCGCGTCATTCTGCTTATCGGCAAGTTGCCCTGCGTTCAGCAGCGTATAAACCATATCCGGCTTTAGCGATAGCGCCCTTTTGTAATTCGCCATTGCATTTGCGAAGTCGTTGCGGTCCTCGCAGACGCCACCCAGTTCAGACCACGCTTCTGCATAACTGCTGTCTGCTTTCAAGGCTTCACGAAGATGCTCTTCCGCTTGATCGACGTGCCCCGTGTCGAGATAGATCCGCCCTATCAAGGTCAGCACTCGCGGATTCGCGGGATTGCGCTTTAGCTCCTTCTCAAGATACGGGAGCGCCTGTTCAGGATAGGACGACCACAGGAAAGCAGCGCCCAGCTTGAAGTAGTCGCGATGCGGCGGCTTGATGTAAAATCCTTCGAACGGCAGTTGAGATGATGTTGCTCCGGAAGAGAGTTGCTGGAGATCAGCCTCGTACTGGCCGTCGGAGGGAGGCTTGGCATAGATCTTAACCACCTCGCCGTCCTTATTTAGCAGGAACGCTAAAGGGGTCACCAGATTGGTTCGCCAATCGAATAGATACCGTCGAAAGATCTCGTAATACGCACGCCTGTCTGGCGATAGCTTCGCCAGGTTGACATTGATGATCGGGGATCGGTACTTCGGCGCCTCCATATCGTTCCCGCTCAGCAACAGCAAGCCGGGCCCGTCCAGCCGCTCGGGCAGTGGAATGGGATTGAGAAACCATGTGTCATGGAGCTGCACGTCGTTGTTGCCCTGCAGAGGAACAGACGCCAGTTGACGTGGAGGGCGGAACGGCGCACTCTTAACCTCGGAAGAGCCTTCAACAATCGTGTAAATGCTTCCAGCGGCGAGCGCCGAGAACTCCTGGACAGTGCCGGACGGCCAGGTTATCTGTACATGCCCGGCGCGGTCCGAGTCACCCAGACCGAAAATCACCTGCTTGCTGTGCTGTGAAAGAAAGCCCGAGCCCGCATCGATCCATTTCGTCTGCTTGTCGACCTTGACGCGCGCGCCAATCGCGTCACGATTCGATCTGGTCCCCCGGAGCGAGAATCCGATGGACCGATTTGCACCAGTGCAGTTATTCTGCAGGATGCGCACCTGTGGCCCCAACCGGCTCTTTAAGAGGATGTCCGGCCGGCCATCGCCATCGATATCGGCAACTGCAAACGTGCGGCTGTCGTCGGCGAAGTCCAGCCCGCTAACGCCGGAGAAGTCGAAATACCGATTACCACGGCGAACGTGATACACATTCGGTTCTCTGCCGCTCCAGCTGTAATCCTCGCGGATGAATTGGTTGATAGCGTTCCATCCGCTCTCGTACTTCGCCGAGGGCGTCGCCGTTGCGGGCGAGTAAGCCACCACGTCTCGCCAGAAGAAGCCCATCAGATCCGTTTTGGACGTGTTGGTGAGCATTCCACAGGTCACCAGAATTTCCGCGTCGCCGTCATTGTTGAAGTCGTGGCCCCCGGATGACCACGCCCATCTTCCGAACGCCACCTGCTGTTGCTCCGTGGCATTCTCAAATGTACTATCGCCTAAATTCCTGTACAGCGAGTTGCCTCGGGTGTGTCCAATGTAGGCATCCTTGCCTGAAGCACTGCGGGCAGGCTGGAAAGCCGTATCGTGCACCACTCGCTGCCCCGCCGCTGTCCACATGTTCGCGACGTACAGATCGGGGCGGCCATCGTGGTCGTAGTCGAACCAGGACGCGCTCATGCCCGGCCCGATATCCTCCACTCCTGCACTCTGCGCCACATCGCGGAAGTGTCCTCGATCATTCCGATATAAATTCTTACGCCCGAAATCGTTGGCCACGTACAGATCCGGCCAGCCATCCTCGTTGTAGTCGCACCAGGCAGGCGCAAAGCTGAACCGGTTATTGTTATCGTTCATGCCGGTTTCGGCGGTGCAGTCCTCAAACGCACCACTACCATCGGGATTCAATCTGTTCCGAAAGAGAAAGTTAGGTGGCCCGTTCTGTGCATCGTGATAGGGAGAAGGATACGTATACTGGGCTTCGCTCTGGAAGTACACATAGCAGCAGAGGTAAAGATCCAGCTTCCCGTCCCGGTCGAAGTCGGCTGCGGCCATCCCGGTAAAGCCTCCGCTGGGAACCGAAGCAAAGCGGAACGCGTCAGTCCGCAATTGAAACCGGTGGCCGTCATTCAGGAACAGAACTGGCCCGCTACCGCGGAGCAAAACCAGGTCTTGCCGCCCACTATTTCGCAGGTCCAAGAACAGTGCCGACGATGAATCGTCAAGTACGCCCACGTTCCATTCAGCCGTAATGTCCCGAAATCTGCCGTCCTCGCCAATTTTGTAAAGCCGGTTCGGCAATCCTCCTGGCTGACAAACGTAGATCTCGTCCACGCCGTCGCCATCGATATCGCCGGCCGCGATTCCGTTGCTGCCGTAGATATCGATTCCGCAAGCAGGATCAAGATACGCGCGCCAGTAGGGGACTCCGCGCGCCAGTTGGTCCTGAGACGGATCGCCCTTGAAACACGATCCAGTGACATCGCGAAAGAGCGGGTCGGAAGCGATAGCTACACTTTCTTCGATGGGCTCAAACGACGTGAGCTTTCCATCAGCCCAAGTCTGCTTCCAGGTGCCCACCCGGTAATAAAGCTTCCCTTGCCGCTCACTGGCAGCTTCATAGCGTACGATGTTTTCCGGGAGCGGATAAAAATCGATGCGTCGTACGTGACCTAGCGATTGAATCCAATCCTTCCAACCGTTTTGCAACTGAGAAGATTGCTCGTCAAAAACCGCTTGCTTCAGATCGTCCGCCACGCGCCGATAAGACTTCGGGCATGGTGAGGGGCCAGCCAATGACTGCGATGCCGGAAGAGTAAGCGTATCGACGGCTTCCTGCAATGCGTCAACAATCCTCATCGCTTCCTTCTCGGCTGGGAAATCGTCTTTGCCGGGAGCGATGAATTGGCTAAGCGCTAAATACGACGGAGCATGCTGGGATTGTCCCACCAACGTAAACGGATTTGAAATTCGTGTGAGAGCAGGAACTCCGGCGATGCAGGCAAGAAAACGCCTTCTGCTCAAGCCTGTCTTGAAAAAACGATCTGTCACAGCTTTGGAGGTCTGTAGACAATGATATCCGCAAACGCAGGTACAACCCGGTCCTGCTGAATATATGGCGCGCCGTTAATCGCCGTCCAAGCAGAACGCTACGCGGCTGTTCGCCCGCGCGGCGTGGGCCATTGATCGGCGATGTGCGCCCGAAGTCGAAGAATGGACGTCGTCTTCAATTCCGAAACTCGCGAGACGCCCAGTTTCACCACGCTCCCGATTTCGCGCAGGTTCATGCCCTCGTTGTAATACAGCGCCAGAATTGTTTTTTCCTGCTCAGGCAGCTTCTGGAAGGCGTTTGTTACCAGTTTCTGCAATTCGCGCCGTTCTAATTTGGCGGAAGGCAGCTCACCAGTGTCTGGAATTACTGAAAGAAGACTCTGGCTTCCCTCTGGGCCGACCGTCACTTCCAGACTGCCCAGCGTCAGTCCCTGGACCTCTACAATTCGCGCCCGGTATTCGTCTATTGAGATGCTGAGCTCCGCTGCTATCTCTTCTTCCAACGGTGGACGGTTCAGGCGCTTCTCAGCCGATGTGATCGCAGCCTCGATCTCCTTGTATTTTTTTCGTCGCTGACGCGAAGCCCAATCCAAACTGCGGAGGCTATCGAGAATTGCACCCCGAATTTTGTATTCAGCGTAGGTCTTCAGTTTGACCGGTTGCGAGGCATCAAAGTCGTCGATTGCCGTAATGAGCCCCACCATCCCGCTGGAAATCAGATCATCCAGCGACACATTGCCGGGCAACGTGTCGTAAATGCGCCGCGCGATCAGATGTACTTGCGGAACGTGTTCCAGGATAAGTCTCTCGCGATCCTGCGCTGTAATGACACTTGCGTCGACTTGGTGAGCGCTCATGAGTTCAGAAACTGGCGCGGCCAAGAAATCGCCTATCTTAAGGCGAGTGTTTCCGAGCGCCGTCTCTTGAAAAGTATCCGCGTACTATGAAACTTCTCTGTGATGACCGCACAAGCTGCTAGAGTGCCCACAATGCGTGCGGAATATCGCCATGTTCCCTCTCCACCAGCATTCAGAATGGGATATTCCTCACGTGTATGACCTAAGTCTTCGGGAACGGCTCTTCCCTGTTTTTGTCCGCCGGACACGGGACTTGCTCTCGAAATCCACTGCCATTAGCCCCTTAGAAATATCTGAAAAAGTGTGATACTTCTGCAAAACTACTTTGACTTACTTTAGTGAGCGGCAATCCGCACGGACGGTCCTTCTCCACTCCCTATGAGCTACGCCTCCAGAAACGTCTACGTCGATAACGAAATCCTGAACGCCAGTTCGGAGCGTTTGGTGCAGATTCTTTACGGTCTCGCCGTACAGTCAATCGCGGCTGCCAGGAATTGCCTCAAAACGAAAGACGTTCCTGGCCGCGTGGCGCATATCAATAAAGCGTTCGCCGTTCTCGTCGAGCTGAGTAGCGGCCTTGATTTCGAAGCCGGCGGCGAAATCGCCAACAATTATGCCAGAATCTACGACTACTGCCAACGGAGATTGATCGAGGCCAACGCCAAGCAATCGGAAGCAGTCCTCGCTGAAGTTCAATCTCTCCTTGAAGAGTTGCACGAGGCTTGGCAGGTAGTTGTGAAAACTGTCAGCGCCGAACGGGTGGCCCGGCTCGCCTCCAGTGATATTCTGCCTAGCGAAGAAGCACTTGCAGGTAATCTGAACTGCCTGGGATAGTCCATCACTCCTCGCGACCATGGCCTCACCAGCGCAGAACATGCGTGACGAAAAGCTTTCGGCACCTGAAGAAAAGTGGCAGGACCCGCGCGTCAGAACGCAATGCCGAGGATGCGGGCATCTGCGTTCAGAACACCACTCCATCTACAACGCCGTGGCTGGCGATTATCTCTACACCTATTGCAACGAGCAGTCCTGCGGCTGCTACGAGTTCGTTGAGCAACAGGCGAGAGTCGATCTCCAGGCGCGGCGTCTTAATTTGAACAATCCAGCAAAGGACCTGGAGGCTCGCTGCCGGGCTT
Organism: Bryobacteraceae bacterium; assembly: GCA_035475295.1. Lineage (GTDB taxonomy): Bacteria > Acidobacteriota > Terriglobia > Bryobacterales > Bryobacteraceae > Bog-105. The sequence continues at coordinate 27,340 of DATIMM010000131.1, read as the reverse complement.
GCGGGTCGGAACAGGCCAACCATGTTCATCTTGGGCCGGAGTGTGTCGCCGCCTGTGAGGTGAACTGGAAGATGTTGGACAAGCTGCGCCGGGCTGGCGTAATCAATACCGTTAAAGTATAAGAGACTCATACGTCGGTCTCTTTCACCCGTGCTAAATAGAAAGGGCCACCCATGATGGGTGGCCCTTTTCGCTTACCTTCCAGGGTTAAGCATGGATCAGGTTGACCGTCTCTTGCTCCATCGAGTTTGCGGTGGTAATCACCCGCGAATTGGCGCTATAGCTATTCTGAAATGTAATTAGGTTTGTGAACTCGGTCGAAATATCCACCGTGGAGGCTTCCAACGCGCTGCCCTTGATCTGCCCGCGTCCCCCGGTGTTCGCCGTACCGATGGCGGCCTGTGAAGTGGTTCCGCTCACTTGATAGTCGTTATTTCCTACCGCAATTAGCGAGTCTGGGTTCACGAAATTCGCCATGGCGAGCTGCCCGACTTTAAGGGTCTGCCCGTTAGATAACAGGGCATTGATTACCCCGCCATCTCCGATGCTTGCATCCTTGATGGTTGTCGCCTCACTTCCGTCAGCGCTGGGATTACTGGCGCTGAAGCCCTGGGCGTACTGAGTGATTGCAGGCGTCCCGCTCGGAAACAGATTGAACGTGATGCTCTGGGCGGCCGCGCCATCGTTCCAACTGGATACCGCGATGGTCGGTGAAGCGCCCGCAACTGGCGATGTGAGATTTCCGCTCGTATCGAACGTAAAATTTCCGGTACTGGCCGTGGTGCCGTCGGGAAGCGACGTCGTCCAACTCCATGTCGATGCCGCAGTTTTCGCGAAAGTGAAATTTAGCTGGTGTGCTTCGCCTAAAGAATCGTATACCTGAACCTGCGTTGTGCTGGAAGCACCTACGGCCGCCGTCGCATCCAGGTTCACATTGCTGAAGGAGATTGTGGAAGTCTTAACGGCCGGCTCCAGTACGCCTGTCGGGATCACAATATCTCCAATCGGACCACTCGTATTCACGTTTCCGGAGAGGCTGCTCCAGCCCTGGATCGCTTCGCCCGCAGCATTCTGCAGCACGCCGTTTGCATCACGCGCCAGGTTGCCATCGCGCGAGTACAAGGTCGCTCCGGACGCGTCCTTCACGACGAAAAATCCTGAGCCATTGATCGCTGCGGCTAGGGGATTTGACGAGGTCTGCAGCGTGCCCGGCTGCGAAAAGTTCCGCTGTGACAGGGGCGTCTGCACACCTAATCCCACCTGCGTTTTCCCGCCGTTCATTGCCTCCGAAAAGACATCCTCGAAAATAACGGAGCTCGCCTTAAAACCAGTCGTGTTCAGGTTCGCCAGGTTGTTCCCGGCGATGCTGACGGCAGTGGAATCAGCGCTGAGCGCAGAGGCGGCTGTATTGAATGCTGATAACAATAGTTTTCTCCTTCAAAACCTTTGTCAAGTGATATCGACTCGCTCGTTGCCAATGCACGTAAAAGGCCGAAGCCAAACAATCGGCAAAAGCTCTAATTCCGCCGAAAAAGCGCACACTCTTGTCGCGAGTAGTGCCATGATTTCGCCACGCGCCATCTTTCCGCCAGGAAGTAGGACCAGCAAGTTCCTGCCGCGACAGTAGTGAGAGCATCTCAGAGCAGAGTGCACGAACTTCTTATGTCGGGACTTGCTGGCTTTATGAAAACGTGCAGCACTGCAAGGCTATGTCTGCTCGCCGTAGTCACGGTCAATTTACAAGGTGCACAGCCAGCATCCAAAGCCACCTCTGCAGATGCGCCAGCACCCACCCAAGCCGAGCGCACCGAAGCCGCCATGCAGAAGTCTTTGGCGCAACAACAGTCCTCTCTGGATGTTTTGCGCCAGAATCTCGATTCCGGTTCCCTGCTCCAGCAGCGCACTTCGCTTCAGCAGCAAGCCGCGGTGTTGGACGGCCAGGACAAAGGAAGTTCGATTCCCCTCGGTTCACAGTCCCCGAAACAGCCTGAGCCGCTGGAAACGAAACAGACGAACTTCTTTGCTCTTCCTTGGCCATCCTCTATCCCGCTCGCAGTTCCCAACGTCCAGATGGTGGACGACTCCTGTCAGGCCCTCGGAACGCAGGATGTCGATCAACTCACCACCGAAGCCGGAAGAAAACACGGTGTGGATGCCGAACTACTGCGGTCGGTCATGAGGCAGGAATCCGGTTTTAAGCCTTGTGCTGTATCGGTCGCGGGAGCCATGGGGCTGATGCAAATTATGCCCGATACGGCCGAGATGTTGAAGCTTGACGATCCGTTTAATCCGGCTAAAAACGTGGATGCGGGTGCAAGCTTTCTGAAGATGATGCTGGACCGCTATCAGGGAAATGTCCCCCTGGCCCTGAGCGCCTATAACGCAGGCCCTGGGAAGGTGGATAAAGCAGGAGGGGTTCCGCCTATCACCGAAACCCTCCAGTATATTACTAATATCCTCGGCAGCCTTCCTTTGGCTTATTAGCTTCGGCGCCGTTCAGGACGTTATCCTAACGACCGGAGCCGATCTTGCTTACTCATAATTTGGGTAATCCGGACACCGAAGTTCCCTTCCACGACCACCACTTCACCGTGCGCTATCACCGCGTTGTTGACTATAATTTCGACGGGCTCAGATACGGCCCGGTCTAATTCCACGATAGATCCTGCGGTCAGCTTGATGACATCTTTCAAAGGCAGCTGGGCACGTCCAAACGAGACGCTCACCGGCATTTCAACATCCAGCAGAAGTTCCAGGTTTCGCGTATTGGAAGCAGTTGGCGCTGAAGAAGGAACAATGGCCGGAGATCTCTCCGTCGCCATGGCACTCTCAATCAGCGAGTGAATCAGCTGCGGCATGAAATAGACGACCACCACTGCCAGCTCCTTACCGGAACTGTTCACCTGGATCGCGATGTTATTGGCGGATGGGGACTCGGGCTCCTTCTCTACCAAGGTTCCAGCCGAAACCGTCTTCTTCACTCGAGCCGAAAAGCTTGTGGCCAGCGCTCCACCCACCTGCGCCAGCACCTCCTTCAGTGTCCCCAGCGCAGTATCGTCCCCTTCACCCTCAAGCCCGCTGGCAGCCAGAAGCTTGTGTCCTACTTGTACGGCACTTGCCTTACTGAAGCCGAGGAAGAGGGAACCGATCTCCGAAGGGTTGAATTCCTGCTGGAACCAAAGCAGGTCGTCCGGCTTGGCCAGTTGCGACGCCGTTTGGGCCTGGAGCGAGCTCTCGCCAAGCATTGCGGCCAGCGAGGCCATAAGTGATCGCCTTACCTCTTGTTCAGCGTAAGCAAGCGCTTCCTGAATCTGCGACGGTGTAGGGTCCGATTTAGACATTGATTCTCTTTAGCAATCCCAAGGTACTATGTGAGGCCGCCTCTACTTGATAGTTCCGATACACATCACACGGATGCCTGGCGGAACCTCGTTGTGCGCGATTACGGCGAGCGAAGGAAGCGCGTTTTCCGTCATCTGTTTCAGGAACTGCCGCGCTCCCGAGCTTGTAATCACGGCAACTCCACCATCCGTCACAGGAAGCGCGTGCGTCAACTTCTCCACCACGCCCTTCACCTGTTGCGGCGAGAGAGTGAGATGGCTACTGTGCTCGCCATGCTCGATTCCGTTTTCGATCATTTGTTCTATCTGCGAATCGAGGAAATACGCCGGCAAATCGCCAGCCAGATTCAGATACGGCTTCACTATGGATCGCCGGATGGCCTGGCGCACATACTCGGTCAGCAAGCCGGTGTTGCGCGTCAGTGCCGACCCCTCGCTCAACGCCTCCAGGATGGTCTCCGCGTCCTTAATCGCAACCCGTTCCCGCAACAGGTTCTGGAAGATCTTCTGAACCGATGCCAGTGCAAGCTGTTTGGGAACAAGATCTTCCACCAGCTTCGGCTGATCCTGGGCCACGCGGTCCAAAACTCGCTTCGCCTCTTGCCGTGAGAACAGCTCGCAGGCGTACTTCTTGATTAGTTCCGTAAAGTGAGTACCCAGGACCGAGGACGGATCGACGATCACGAAGCCCATCGATCTCGCTTTATCGATCTGGTCCGGCGTGACCCAGACCGCGGGCATGTTAAAGGCCGGCTCGCGCGTAGGGACGCCCGGTATCGCGACGGCATTCTGCGCCGGCTGTATCGCCAGTTCGCAGCCGGCATGCAGCTCATACCGCGCTACTTCCAGTCCTTTTACATGGATCACATACTCCCGCGCCTTCAGTTGCACGTTGTCGGTGACGCGAACCGGAGGCAAAAGATATCCCATTTCCGAGGCGAATTGCTTGCGGATCGCCGCGATCCTCCTCAGTAGGATCGAATTCATTCCGCCCTCGACAAACCGCACCAGCCCCAGCCCGACCTCAATCGCCAGCGGCTCTACCTTCAGCAAGCTTTCGATATCCTCCTTGGGCTTTGCCAACGCGGTCGCTGCCACTATCTGCTTCGCTCGTTGCTCTTTCTCTCGAAGCTTCCATCCCGCGTACCCCGTCCCCGCTCCTAGCACGAGAAAGGGAACCTTCGGCAGACCCGGAAACGCCGCCAAGGCGATCAAAACGCCGGCCGCCAGCATTAGAGGCTGAGCCTGGTTAAAAATCTGCTTCTGGACTTCCACTCCCAGTCGTGATTCCGAACTGGCGCGTGTCACAATCAGCCCGCCTGAGACCGAAATCATCAGCGCTGGAATCACCGTCACCAAGCCGTCACCGATAGTGAGGATTGTGTATGTTTGCAGCGCCCGCTTCAATTCAACTCCATGCTGCAGCACGCCGATCAAAAAGCCCGCAATAATATTGATTCCGGTAATGATAATGCTCGCAATTGCGTCCCGCTGAGTGAACCGAGAGGCGCCGTCCATCGCACCATAAAACTCGGCCTCGGCCGCCAACTCCTTCCGCCGCCTTCTTGCTTCAGTTTCATCAATGAGCCCGGAGTTGAGATCCGAATCAATCGACATCTGCTTGCCAGGCATGGCGTCCAGTGTGAATCGCGCCGTCACCTCTGAAATGCGCACCGCGCCGTGATTAATCACCACATACTGAATCGCTAGCAATACCAGGAAGATCACGATGCCTACCACGTAATTGCCGCCCACCACGAAGTTACCGAACGACTCAATCACATCGCCCGCGGCTCTGCTGCCTGTATTTCCATTTAGCAGAATCAGCCTGGAGGAAGAGATATTCAGAGCCAGCCGGAATAAAGTCAGCAAAAGAAGCATCGTCGGGTAAACGTTGAACTCCGAAGGTTTCGTGATATACATCGATGACATCAACACAATCACCGACATCGTGATATTGGCTGAGATCAACACGTCCAACAGTATCGGCGGCAGCGGCGTAATCATCGCCAGCACAATGCTGAGCACCGCGATCGGGATTGCCAGTTCGCCCCAATTCAGGGAGCGTAACAGGACCATCCAGTTCGGCGATGCTTGTTTTGGAATTGCAGTAGTCATTTTTGTGCTGTTACGCCTGTTTTGCTACGGCCGCCCATTCATGGTTCGGTAGATGTAGGCCAAAACCTCGGCCACCGCGCGATAAAGATGCGCCGGAATCTCCTGGTCGACACCGACCGCTTTATATAGTGCCTGCGCGAGCGGCTTGTTCTCTGTAATAGGAATTCCGTGCTCTGCCGCCTTCTTGCGGATCTGGAGCGCCAGATGGTTCTTGCCCTTCGCTACTACCGTCGGTACGGCTTTTGCATTCATGTCGTAACGCAGAGCCACCGCAAAGTGCGTCGGATTTACAATCACGGCCGTCGCCTGCGGGACAGCCTTCATCATCTTCTGGCGGACGATATCGCGCTGTAAACGGCGGATCCGCATCTTCATCTGCGGATTCCCATCCATATCTTTGGCCTCGTCCTTGACCTCTTGCTTGGTCATCCGAAGGTCTTTGATGAAGCGCCTCCGTTGGCGAACGAAATCCACTACGCCCACCACCACCAGAATGAGAACCAGGCGGGTCAACAGGCTGCGCATCATCTGCCCCGCCTCCGCTAGTCCAGCTCCAAGGCCTACGGTTGCAAGATTGGCGATCGTATCGAGATGCGGGTGGATCTCCTCATAAAGCAAAAAAGCAATAATCGGCAAAAGGGCCAGTGCCTTCAGCATCGAGGCGAGGTTCTGGTGCGGCATTTGCTTCAGTCGCGCCATAGGACTCAGCCGCTGCAGATCCGGCATTAACTGTTTGGTGGACAGGCCGAAACCCGTCGTCGTCATCTGGATCAGCACCACAATCAACGCAATGACCGCTCCGCCACTAATGAGCACTTCCAGGCTCGGAAGCAATCCGCGACGAAACAGTTCGGGAATCTCGGTCACCGTCAACTCGCGGGACGAGAATGCTCTGTCCAACAACTGCGTCATGGAGTTCCGCAAGCAGCCGAATATTGTGCCTCCAATAGACCAACCGGCCATTAGCACAATCCCCAACTGCAGGGAAACGATGAAGTCGCGGCTCGCAGGAAATCGACCATCCCCACGAGCTTTCTGGAGCCGGTGCTGGGTCGGCTGTTCGGTTTTCTGTTCCGCCATGGTGGACCCCTCCGGCTAAAAGGAGCCTAGACGCGCGAGGGTTTCGAACGTACGGCGTGCCATGTCCTCGTACAGACTCGGCCAACGCGCCATCATTGCGGCCAGAAACACGAACGAAAGCGCTGTTTTGGCGGGAAATGTCAACGTCACCAGCTGAAGCTGCGCGTGAAGTCGACTCAGCAGCGCAATTGCCAGGTCGATCAACATCAGAAGGATCACCATTGGCAGCCCAAGTTTGAGACCCGTGGCAAACATGCTTCCCGCCATGTGGATCAATGCCTCGAGTGAGGCCTTCTGCAGTGCGTTCGTATCAAGTGGAAAGATCTCAAACGACCGCGCCAACAGCCGCAGCATGTAGTGATACACGCCAAAGGTAAAGAACAGTAGCCCGGTTGTCAGCTGCGTCAGGAACAGGAAAACGCCCGTGTCCGCTTTGCTGGTGGGGTCCGTGATAGAGGCGAAGGAAAATCCGGTTTGCACCGAAATGGCCTGAGCTGCGAACTGAAAGCTCTCGTGCAGCAAAGCAATCGCCAGACCGATCAGCAGGCCCGCCGCGGCTTCGGCTATCGCGGCCAGCGCGAACTGCGCACCCGACGTTTCGTGGCTCGTCAGAACCGGCCACGAGGGAAACAGACAAAACGTGATGCTGACGATTAGAACAACCCGTACGGTTTTCTGTGCGTCCTTGAAGCCTGGCAGCGGAAGCATAAACAGAGCGCTTCCCACCCGCACAATCGTCAAGAGGAATCCCGCAATGTATGAAGCCCCGAAATGAACTTCAATGGGCATAGTGCGCCAGGTTGCCTAGGATCCGCTGGGTGTAGTCCACCATTCTCACCACGATCCAAGGCAGAAGGATCAAGAAGGTGATGAAGAAGCCCGCCAGCCTGGGAACCGTACTAAAGCTGGGATCCTGTATCGACGTCACAATTTGCAGCAGGCTAATGACAATTCCCACTACGAACATGACTGCCAGCAAAGGAAGCCCGATCCACAGCGCCGTCATCAATGCCTGCCGTATGATCTCGATGACAAATTGCTGTGACATCTAGGAAAAACTCCTGACTAGCGATCCTGCTATGAGGTTCCAGCCATCCACCAGAACGAACAGCAAAATCTTAAAGGGAGCCGAGATCAGGACAGGCGGCAGTTGCATCATGCCGATCGATACCGTAACAGACGCCACGACGATATCCACCACAAGAAACGGCAGATAAAGGACCGCCCCAATTTGAAAGCCAGTCCTAAGCTCGGAAATGATATACGAAGGAATCAGGACCTCCAGGGATACTTCGCTTGGATTCGCTGGCTTCGGCGAATGTGATAGCTCCACGAACAGTCGAATGTCTTTTTCACGCGCATAGCGCAACAGAAACGTCTTCAGCGGTTTCGCCCCAGCCTGCAGTGCCTGCTGCACCGTCATGTTTCCCTTCTCCAGGGGCTCCCAACTGTCGTTGTAGATCTGCCGTACGGTCGGATTCATTACGAGCAAGGTTAGAAATAAGGCCAGTCCGATCAGCACCTGATTGGATGGAACTGTTTGCGTCCCCAGGGCCTGCCTTAGAAAGTGCAGCACCAGCGTGATCCGCAGGAACGGCGTGATACACATCACAATTGCGGGTAACAGTGTTAGCGCGCTCAGTAGCAGGACGATCTGCAATGGAATGCTGGCCGATTTCGATGCCGCATCGCCATTCATCGTGATTCCGAGCAGCGAGTTCTGCGGAGTTGCGGCCATTGCCTGTAGCGGAAGCAGGCTGGCGGTCAGGAGAAGCAGCCGTAAGAATCTACCCAGCATGATGTTCTCCGTCGGGCCGCCCTGCCACGTCCGTACGTACACTCTGAGGAAACGGAAGCACCTGGCAACCTTGCGGATGAGTGCAAAGCAGAATCTTGCTGCCGTTTAGCGCAAGGAAATGCAGTTGATGGTTGGCCGTCAGATGAAGCCGCCTCAGAAGGCGTACCTCGTCATCCGGATGCGGTACCGGCCCGGGTTTCCGGCCTTTCATCAGGGAAGAAAACGAAATGGGCCGTAGCCCTGGAATCCCCGACAGCCTCTTCGCCCGGTTCGACAGAAAGTACAATCCGCCGAGCATCCCGAATACGATGAAGAGTGCTAGCGCTAATCGTACGATGTCCATCTCTACCCAGGTAGTAGAGGCCTAGGACTATTCCTCTCTAAAATCCGTAATCCTGATCCCCACCGAATCCTCGCTGGCGACAACTTCCCCGTGCCCGACCAGAGTCCCACCTACCAGAATGTCGATATTTTCTCCGGCAGACCGCCCGAGTTTCAGGACGCTGCTCTCCTCCAGCTCTAGGATTTGCCGGAGAGTCATCGGCTTTTCATCCACTTGCACCTCGATATCCATCCTGAGGTCTGCAAATCCGTCAATCGTCTCCATGGGCGTCAACATCAGACGTACTCCTCTACGATTGCCACTCTACGCTATCGCTGCACCGGAAGCCGAAGCTATGCCGATCCAACCGCTCCAGTTGTGCCGTTCGCCTGATTTTGAGAATTGGTATTGGCGGCCGAAACCGTCCCGGCAATGTCCTGACTGATGGAATGTACGTCGGAGCCGATATTCACCATCTGCTCCAACTGGCTGAATTGCGCAAGCTCGGATACCATTTGTGTTGGGTCCTGCTGATTCGGACTAAGCGGATCCTGGTTCTGCAGTTGGGCGACAAACAGCTTCAAGAATGTTTCTTCCGAAGCCAGATTATTCCTGTTGTTTGCCTGGGTTGCTCCGCTCGTCGCCGCACTTGTCAGAGCGTCCGTCGTTGACGATCCTGTGATTCCTGAAGTAGTCATTGCTTTCCTAAATCTCCCTTGAATTCTTTTCTAAACAGTCTGATTCGTTAACATTTCATCCCAAGCATCGTTGCTGGAGTGCCGTTTTTTAGGCGTTTCCTGCTGCCATTCCGCTTGCCGTTGGCCAGGGGCGTCCTGGCTCTCGTGATCTGCCTGGCGCGTCTGGTTTACCGGTTCGAAGGAGGCCCCGACCGGCAGTGAAACTTCCGATCTCCAGCCGGCTTTTTCCAGGCTGCTCGTGAGCGAGGATAAGTCGTCGCGCAACGATGTAGCCGTCGACGGATCAGTGCTGCGCACCGTGACTTGCACCTGTCCGCCCTGGTCAATCAATTTGACGTTGATCGTCTCGCCTGATTCGTTTTGCAGCCGGATCGCAACTTCCTTTGCTACGCCGCTCGTGGGAGCTTGATTTTCCACCAAAGCCGGAGGTACAAGTGGCTGCACGTTTCGACCTTCTTCCGTAGCCTTTATATCTTTTGCAAGCGGAACCGGACTGGAACTATAGTCGGTGAACCCTTGCTTATTCTCACGCGCATCGCCCACCACCGCCTTTAACGAAGGCGGCTCGTCCTTGTCGCGCTGCTCCGCACCGCCATTTCCGCCAGAAAACTTAGAGGATCCAGAACGTTGAACCAGAGAAATTGCCCCAGAAGACTCGCTTGTTACCGGAGAGCTTGCGACTTTGTTCGACTGAATCAATGGAGATGGCTTCGATGGTTGACCGGCTACCGCTGATGCGTCCGGACCGTCCTTCTGAGAGGTGTCTATAGCGGCACTCCCGGAGCTTCGCACGGCCGCTCTCGGCTCCAGGGTGAGCGAGAATGCCTCGGTCTCCTTCGGCTTCGAGGTCTCGGGAAGCGCCAGCGTCACATCCTCGGAGGAAACAGCACGTTGCTTGGTCGACAGCACCACAGGCTGGAGCGGTGCCCCTTCTTTGCCCGGCCCTGACACTGCTTTCTCGTTCACCGGCACGGGCAAGCCAGCGGGCACGGCTTGGGTTGCGACCCATATATCCGGCACAATCGCGCTCGCCGTGTCGGAGGAAGGCAACGGCTGTTTATCTTTTGCCTCACCGTCTTTCTCCGACTTCTTGCCGCCAGGGATCGTCCTGCTGTCGCCAGCAATTTCCTTTGGGAGTGGTGTAGGGTTCGGCTTTGGCGCAAAGGCCGGAAGGGTCGCCGGCAGGGAAGCCAGAGTAGCCACCGCAAGTGCGTTGTCCTTCACGTCCTTGCTGGTGGCCTGCTCCGCCCCGGTCGGCACTGCCGAGGGCTGTTTGGCCGCACCAGGCGAACTCGCCGCGCGGGCTTTTGTCTCAGAGCTGGCGGCGGCCCGCAAAGCAGAAGTAAGCGCCTCGTCGAATTGGCCCAACCCGGCAGAAGAGCCGCGATCGGCGCCGGGCCTTGTTCCGCCATTCGACCGAGGGGCTGCACTTCCAGCATGGGAAGAAGCGGACAGTTTGGAGGCCAACGGCGAAAGCACGCAAAGCTCTATACACTTCGAGTACCAATCGCAGATCCCTTTCACAACAGATGCTATTGCGCCGGAATTGCCTTCATTCTGCCGCCGAAATGTTGCCTCCGGCAAATTTCTGTCGCGATAAGTAAGCGCTCGGGCAAGATAAATCCACCACCTTCCACAAAACCTCGTTCGGTCCTCGACGTGCTACAGCATGACTCGAACACAGCATGGATCCAATTACAGCTATTGCCGCTAGCGGCATGCGCTCAAGAACCGAGACTCTCGACCTGCTTGCGAACAACATTGCAAATGCCGGAACTTCCGGATACAAGGCCGACAGTGAAGCATACGACCTTTACTTCGGCACGGATGCCTGGGATGGCTTTCATGAGAATCGTCCCATCGGCGCCGAGATGCCGCTTGTACAGCGGAACTGGACCAATTTCTCCCAGGGCACACTGATGGACACCGGTCACATGGGCGACGTGGCACTCAGTTCCGAAGGTTTCTTTGTTGTTCAGACCGAGAGTGGACCCTTGTATACCCGTACCGGGCACTTCCGCATTGCCAAATCAGGAAGGCTCGAGACCGAAGACGGATATGCCGTTCGCGCAATCGGAGGAAAGCCGATTCAATTGGATCCAAGCAAGTCTTTCACGATCTCTACTTCGGGCCAGGTTTCCCAGGATAATGCACCGGTTGCGAGCCTTGAGATCTTATCGGTTGACACCGTCGACAATCTGACCAAGCGTGGAGGGACCTATTTTATGTTGTCTCCGGGTGCGAAAACTTCACCCGCAAAAGACACTGAAGTATTGCAGGGAAAAGTGGAAGCCTCAAACGTCGAGCCTACCCAGGCAGCCGTAAAGCTCGTCGGCGTACTCCGGCAGTTCGAGACGCTGCAAAAGGCCGTCCGCATCGCGAGCGAAATGGGAAAAGAAGCCGTGGAGCAGGTTGCCAAGGTAGGCTAGCCGGTTCTCGTTTTAAGTTTCACAAGTTCACCAGGAGTCATTGAATGATCAGAGCCCTTTACACAGCTGGCAGCGGCATGACCGCTCAGCAGATGAATGTAGATAATATCGCGAACAATCTTGCCAACTCGAATACCGCCGGGTTCAAGATGCGACGAACGCAATTCCAGGATTTGCTGTATCAAACTGTTGTCCAGCCCGGCTCCGCTGCGGGCTCGCAGACTACGGTAGCAGCCGGACTACAGCTCGGCCTGGGTTCAAGGCCCGCCGCCAATGAGGTGATCTTCACGCAGGGTAACTTTCAGCAGACGAACAACCCTCTCGATATCGTCATTCAAGGTGCGGGTTTTTTTCAGGTTCAACAATCGAATGGCCAGATCGCCTACTCACGGTCGGGTGCTTTCCAGCTCGATCGCAACGGCAACATCGTCACACAGGACGGCAATCCTCTCTCGCCGCAGATCACAATACCTCCTCAAGCACAGGCCATTACCATCGCTGCCGATGGAACCGTGAGCTTCACGTTGCCCGGCCAGACGGCAGCTCAGACCGCAGGACAAATCCAGTTGGCGAACTTTGCCAATCCGGGTGGATTGAACAGCATCGGTAAAAACTTGTTCACCCCAACCGATGCCTCCGGCGATCCCACGGTTGGAGCTCCGGGTGGGCAAGAAGGGCTCGGAACCCTGGAACAGGGTTACCTGGAAGCTTCAAACGTCAGTGTTGTCGAAGAGTTTATCAACCTGATCACAAGTCAGCGCGCCTACGAAGCCAATTCCAAGGTCGTGAAAGCCGCCGACGAGATGTACCAACAAGTTAACCAAGTGGTCTCCTAGCCGGCTTCCACCCCGCCATGCTGAAATCTTTGTTATTCCTGGTGGCGTTCGGCGCTTCCCTGCACGCGGGGTGTATCACAGTCGAAGGAGATCGAATTGCAGGCAGAGACTTGACCCGCTTCGACCCCGCGTTTTCGGCCCTGAGCCCTGACCTGTATTTTTCTTATGCACCGCCGGTTGGGAAGCAGAGAAACGTATCGGCGACAGAGCTCTCCGGTTGGGCCGCATCCAATGGCCTCGCCTTCAAAGCGAACGTTCCTGTCTGCTTTGAACGAACCGCTTACGTTCTCACCCCCGCCGATGCCGCCGCCAAGATCCAGCAGACGTTCGGTCAGATATTCCCGGGCATCAAGGTCGATGTCGTCGAGGTCTGCAAATGTAATGTGCCGCCCGGGGTTCTGGAGTTCCCCTTGACTGGGGCGGCCGCTCCTCCGCTAGGCCATCCCGAAATTCCCGTCTTGTGGAGGGGGCAACTCGTCTCAAGGGGCGGCACGCGTTACCCCCTTTGGGTACGGGCCCGCGTTCTCGCCCAGATGAGTCTGGTGCGGGCAAAAGAAAACATTCGATCCCAACAGATCATAGAAGCCAACCAGGTTGAGACCGTGAGCGTGACCGAATCTCCCATTCGCTTCGCGGGAAGGCAAACCGCCGCAACCTACATCGGGAAGTTGGCCGCTCGGTCACTCGCCGAAGGCAGCTATCTGGATTCTCGATCGGTTCGGATGCCCTCCGATGTAATGCGCGGCGAAGTGGTGCAGGTCGATGTCATCGATGGGGCCACTCATCTCCAGTTGGAAGCCCGCGCCGACACTGCGGGAAACATCGGAGACAAAATCACACTTATCAATCCTTCTGGCTTCAGGCGATTTCAGGCCATCATCAGCGGGCCGGGCCACGCCCACATAACCTTGTCATCCTTCACCGAAGGAAATCAGACGACTGCCGAGAATAAGGGCAGTTTGGTCGCCACTACTTCTAAGGGGATTCTGTAGCCAGATGCGCTGCGTCGACAAGCTCGCGACATTACTTCTTGCCTTTTCGTTAGGTTTACCGGCCGCAGCCCTCGGAGCTGGCGGGATAAAGAAGCTTCTGAAAGGCGGGACCGAACCATCGCCCATCGATCAACTATTAGCAACGACGCCCCCGAGCGTTGCAGCCCCCCCACCACTTGCCCCGTCGGGTTCCCTCTTCGCGGACAGTGCGCCTTTGATCGATATCGCCTCCGATTTCCGGGCCCGAAATATTGGTGACCTGGTCACAATCGTCGTTTTGGATGAGGCGTCCGCGACTTCCCAGGGTGCGACGAATCAGCAAAGAGGATCTTCGGCCAATGCGTCGATTACATCTCTGTTCGGACCTAAGGGCCCGAAGAACGCATTGAATCAGCTCGCCAATCTCAGCGGTCAACAGCAGCTAAAGGGACAGGGAGCAACCAGCCGCCAGACGACCGTTTCCACAACCGTCTCGGCCCGAGTAATTCGTGTGCTTCCGAACGGAGACTTCATTGTGGAAGGCAACAAGCTGATCGCCATCAATTCTGAGTCGCAAACTGTGTCGATTCGTGGAATTGTACGCCCCGTCGATCTTGGCTACAACAACAGCGTCCTTTCGAATCAGGTGGAAGACCTGGAGGTTCGGATTAACGGCAAGGGCGTCGTCAATGATGCCATTCGCCGGCCCAATTTTGTCTATCGCCTTCTCCTGGGAATTCTGCCGTTCTAGCCATGCGTACATTCTCCTTCGTCACCGCCGCGCTTTTCACAGGGCTGGTCGCCTCCAGCCTTCAGACAAATGCGGCTACGCGCATCAAAGATCTTGTCTCGATCGAGGGTGTGCGCGATAACCAGTTGGTCGGCTACGGAGTCGTTGTAGGCCTTAACGGCACTGGCGACCGGCAGCAAACGGTTTTCTCCGTACAGTCGCTCACCAACATTCTGCAGCGCATGGGCGTCACCGTTCCGCCCACCGGCATCATCATTCACAACACCGCGGCGGTCCTCGTCACAGCCACACTTCCTCCCTTCTCGCAATCGGGAGAAAAGATCGACGTTGATGTGGCGGCGATCGGAGACGCAACGAACCTGCAAGGTGGGCTGCTGATTCTCACGGCGTTACGTGGTGCGAATGGGAAGGTTTACGCGGTTGCTCAGGGCTCGGTCGTCACAGGCGGGTTTGTCGCTGGCAGGGGCGGGAATTCCCAGACGGTGAATCATCCTACTGTGGGACGCGTTGTGGAAGGAGCCATCGTCGAGCAGGCGCCACCCACCATCGCACCCACCAGCGGTCTCAACCTTCAACTTCGTCGCGCTGATTTTGCCAACGCGTCGCGCATCGTTGAAATGATTAATAAGAAATTTGGCGGAAACGGTCAGGTGACAGCCCAGGCATTGAACTCGGGGCACGTGAACGTACACATACCGGCATCTTACGTGGGCAGGCCCGTCGAGTTTATTGCTGCCGTAGAGGATCTTCGAGTCGATGTCGACCATGAGGCCAAAATCGCCATCAACGAGCGAACGGGAACGGTGGTTCTCGGCGGAGACTTGCATATCGCTCCCGCAGCCATCCTGCAGGGCAATCTCAGCGTTCAAATTCAGACCGACTATCTCGTCTCGCAGCCGGCGCCTTTCAGTTCCGGTGGTCAGACCACGGTAGTTCCTCAGACGACCGTCGGAGTCAATGAGGATAAGGCCCGTACGATCATGCTCAAAAACGGGGCTACCGTAGACGAGTTGGTTCGGTCTCTGATGGCCATTGGTTCGACCCCGCGAGACATTATCGCCATCATTCAAAGCTTAAAAGCAGCAGGAGCAATCGACGCGGAGGTCGACGTTCTCTAATGACCAACGGAACTTTAGCACTGACATCCAGCCTGGTGGGAGAGGTTATCGATCCCGCGAAGCCAATCGGCAAGTCGAACCGTGATACGCCTGAAGCGATCAAAAAGGCCGCGACTGAGTTCGAGGCATTGCTGATCGGCGAGGTCCTGAAAACTTCCCGCGAAGCCGATGGATCGGGTTGGATGGGCACGGACGAAGAAGAAGCTGGCTCGACGCTCAGCGAACTGTCTGAGCAGCAGATATCGCAATCGTTGGCGAAGGGTGGAGGATTTGGTCTCGCAAAGATGATTTCTACAGGCCTAAAGACCACCGCTTCTGCGCCGGTCCGCTGACATGCGGGCCAAATAGGAATCAGACGCCAGTTCTTCCAGTTCTTTATCGAACTGATGGTTCCACTGCTCAAGCTTCTTGGCCTTTAGATTTTCTAGCAGCTTCACCTGCTGGTCCGCGTCCCTTACCTTTACCTGCTGGCCCCGGACCTGCTGCTGTACGAGTTGGCTGTCGCGGTCATGGACCGCACAGCGGCGGTGAATGTGTTGCTCAAAATCTGCAAACACCCGGTAGTCATTACCGCTGGCCAGAGAACGTGTCAGGCTCGTTCTTGCATCCTGCAATTCTTGGTTCAATGACTGCTTTGCTTCCCGAAGCCGCTCGAGCGTTGCTAGAAGCGCCTGCAGACGCGCACGCTCCATCTCGGCCTGCTGCTTCCGAAGGTCGAGTACGCGGCGTAGGGAAAACTCAAAGCGCTTCATGATCGGGGTTTCAGCCGACGATCGCCGAGGCTAGTGCACCGAGGCCCTCGAGTGTGTGCTCGATCGGCGCGCTCTTCCCTGCCTCCTGCTTGAGAAATGTCTCGATCTTGCCCCGCTGCCGGATCGCACCATCAAGGTTAGGATTGGAGCCGGACACGTAGGCCCCCAGGTTAATCAGGTCCTGGGACCGATCAAGGACGGAGAGCGCTTCGCGGATACGGCGGGCGGACTCGCTTTCCTCCCTTGTGGCGATTTTTGAAGCAAGCCGGCTGACTGAATTCAATACGTCGATCGCAGGATAGTGCCCCGCTGCGCCCAAGGACCGGGACAGTTGAATGTGTCCGTCGAGAATGGAACGAACGGCATCGCAGATCGGCTCATTGAAATCGTCGCCTTCCACCAGTACTGTAAACAGGCCCGTGATGGAGCCGTTTTTGAAGTTTCCGGCGCGCTCACAGATCTTAGGCAGTAGGGCGAATACCGAAGGCGTGTAGCCCTTCTGGCTGGGCGGCTCCCCGGAAGCGAGTCCGATTTCCCGCTGGGCCATTGCCAGGCGTGTAACAGAATCCATCACGAGCAGAACGCTCTTGCTTTGATCGCGAAAGTACTCGGCGACAGCCAAAGCCACAAACGCGGCACGAATGCGCAGCGGCGCCGGGCGGTCGGAAGTTGCCACGACAACCACGGAGCGGGCTAGCCCCTCGGGGCTTAACTCGTGTTCCAGAAACTCACGGACCTCACGGTTGCGCTCCCCGATCAGAGCAATCACATTCACATCCGCCGAGCTATGACGCGCCATCGTGCCAAGAAGCGTGCTCTTACCAACACCGCTTCCGCCAAAGATTCCGACGCGCTGGCCTTTGCCACAGGGCAAGAGACTGTCGATCGCGCGGATGCTGGTCACTAACCGCTCATTGATGTTCTCGCGTTCGAGCGGACCGGGCGGCGTGGCCATCAAATCGTACTGATCCTCGCCCACAATCGGCCCGAGACGGTCCATGGGGCGACCGAAGCCGTCCAATACCCTTCCCAGCAGTCCGGGGCCGACCCTTACCCGGGCATCCTCTGTTCGCGCAAAGATCGCGTCGCCCATCTGCACGCCATCCATCTCCTCCAGTGGCATCGAGAGAACTCGTCCGTTGCGGAACCCGATCACCTGAGCGCGAACGCGCCGGCCGCCGGACGCCTGGATCTCACAGAAGCCACCGACCGCAACCGCTGGCCCTTCCGACTCGATCAACAATCCCACGATCTCTGTTACCTTACCAGTGAAGACCACTGGGTCGGCTTGGTTTACGAGATTGAAGTAAGCGTCAAAATTGAGAGGCGTCATATCACGATTGCCGAACGATGTCGATAAAGCCGCGCTCAATCTCCTGAAGCTGCGTTTCGACCGAGGCATCAAGCTGGCCGCGCTGAGTTTCGATAACGAGCGTGCCTCGCCGCAGCCTGCCGTCAGAGACCACCTTCACCGGCTTCAATGTTCCCAGCTGTTCGGCGATCTTTTTTACTACTGGTGCGCTGGCCCCGTCTGTCCTGATCTGCTGGACTTCCCGCTGATCGAGACGCTCAAAGGCAGCCTTCACCACGCCTGCGAGGGCGTCGGTATCGATGGTAAGCTCGCGATGCAAAATACGACGTGCGACTGCAACCGCGAGGCGCACCAGATCTTCTTCGGCTTGGCGCCTCAGTTTCGGACCGGCAGCGGAAGCCTCCAGCATCATTTGTCTCAGCTTCGCCAGTTCCTCGTCCCACTGTTGCTCGAATGCCTGCCGTACCGCGAGTTCTCCCTCGCGCCGTCCTACAGCAAAGGCCTCTTGGGCGCGCTGATCGGTTTCGGCTCGGCTTCGGCGGACCTCTGCCTGGAGTGCCGCGATTTCGGAGCGCAACTGACTGACTTCGAGTGACGGGCCGCGCGACTCAGCGACAAAGGAGTTCATCACGGCATCCTTGCCGAAATTGGATTCCACTGCCGGCCATTCCACCAATTGGAGGGGCAGCGTATCGCCGGACAAAATCCTAGTTAACATATTCGTCGCCGCCAGTTTCCGCCAGACTGACGACGCCCTCCGCTTCGAGCTGGCGCACGGTAGAGATCATTTCCTGCTGCGCTCGCTCTACTTCCCGCAATTTGACCGGGCCTAAAGCATCGATGTCTTCCCGCATCATCTCCGCGGCGCGCTTGGACATAACATCCAGGAAATGGCTCTTGAGCGTATCGCTGGTGCCCTTCAGCGCGATAGCAACAACCTTCCGGTCAACACGTGCCAGAAGCTCACGAATAGCGGCTTGATCCACCTTCAGAAGGTCCTCAAACACGAACATCAGATTGCGGATACTGTCGCAGAGTTCGGGATCGCTCTCGTTCATGACTTCCAGGATGGCTTTGCCGTCGTTCTGGTCCAGCCTGTTGAACATGTCAGCAACAGCATGAACGCCACCGAAAGTTTCTCGATTGTTTTCACCGAGAGACTTCAGTTTCTCCCCGATTACTGTCGCGATCTTTGCGATGATCTCGGGAGAGATTTGATCCAGGCTCGCCATGCGCAGAGCAATATCGGCCCGCCGGTCTATGTCCAGGTAGTAAAGGAGCTTTGCTGCATGTGTCGGTCCAAGATGCGACAGGATGAGGGCGATTGTCTGCGGATGCTCGTTCTGTATGAAGTTGGCTAGCTGCTGTGGATCGGCCTTCTGAAGGGCATCGAAGTTGCTGCTATCCGTACTCAATGCCTTCGCAACGCGATCAATCAGTCTTTTCGCGTGTTCAGGACCAAAGGCGGTGGTCAAGATCTTGCGTGCATAGTCGATTCCGCCTTTCAGGACGTAATCCTGAGCGACAATCATCTCATAGAATTCGCTGAGAACCGTTTCGGCCATCTCGCTGGTGATGGCCGGAATCTTGGCGATTTCCCGCCCGATGCGCTGCACTTCGGCGTCATCCATCTGCTTCAGGACTTCAGCGCTGGCTTCCTCCTTGAGAATGACCATCAGGATGGCAGCTTTCTGTACGCCTTTGAGGGTGAGTTGGGCTTTCTGGGGTACCGGGGATGCGCTCAGAGCCAGGGGCATAATTCAGAGATTCCTTCTTTAAACTGTTGAGCCTTCGACCGGTTCATTGAGCCAGGTGCGAACAATTTGTGCCAACGCGGCGGGGTCTTTATGGGCCTGTTCGTTCACCTGTCTCGTCAATATGTCCGCTTTCGTGCTGCCGGCGGGAGGAAGCTTCAGAGCTTCGGCCAAATCTTCCAGAGTAGGAGCGACGCTGGCGACCTCCGTTGCGTGACCCGGCTCAGGCAAAGCTGCTTGAGCCGCCTGAGCGGCAGCGAGTTGCGCCTGCAATTCCAGTTGCGCCTTCCTTTTCTTCTGTTTTTTCAAAAAGAAGAACCCGAAAACGGCGGCCAGCAGGACACCGCCACCAATTCCGCCGAGCACAGCGGGAGAAAACTTGCTTCCCGGTGCCGGATGAGCACCGTTCGTGCCGGTAATGGCGGCTGGCGGCTCTGCGGCAAGCGTCGCCGCGAAGGGCAGTGTTTCCACCGTCAGTTGATCGCCGCGATTTGTGTTCACCCCAACCGCTGCCGCGATAACGGCCTGAATGGTTTTCATGCGCTCGGCCGAGGGCGCGTCGATGAACTTTTGGGGATGGGCTTGCTTTCCTTTTCCCACCACTTCCCAGCGAACATTCTGATCGACCAGCACCGAAACAGACATGCGATGAACGATGCCTTGGGGCAGACGGATTCGCCGCACAGTCCGGCTAGTCTCATACGCCATGCTTTCGCTGCGGCGCGCCAGGCCGTTCGTGCCCGCGGTGGGCGGCCGGAACGTGGGACGCGGCAAATTGGACTGAGTGCCAGGCACACCCGCCGTAGTTTCACGGGCCGTGGAACCTTCCTCCGAACGCTGCGACGAAGTGAGAACGGAGTGGCTAGGGTCGAATGTTTCTTCGCTCTGCTCTCCGCTGGTCAAGTCGCAATCGATGTCGACGCTGGCCCTGTATTTTTCGGAACCGAGCAACGGATCTAAGACAGCCGTGATCTTCGCTTCCGTTTCGTTCTCCAGCTTTTTCTTATACTGCAGAACTTCGTCGGAGGGCCCAGAACCATCGCCAGGCTTTTTGGGACGGATGAGAAGGTCTCCCCGCATATCCATCACGGATACGCTCTCCGGGCCAAGCCCTTCGACCGCGCTGGACACAAGCTGGGCAATGGCGCCGGCGTTGGCCTCCGGAAGCTTGGCTCCCGGCTTCAGCTTGACCATCACGCTGGCCTTTGCTGGCTTCTGCTCCTCGGTGAACACCGACTCTTTTGGGAAAGTGATGTGGACGCGAGCTTCGGCCACTTCCGACATCGCCATGACGGAGCGTTCCAGCTCTCCCTCTATAGCTCGGTGATAGTTTACCTGCTCAGTAAAATCCGTGGCGCCCAGGTTTGTTTTATCAAACAGCTCATAGCCGATGCGGCCACTCTTTGGAATACCCGCAGTAGCCATTTGAAGGCGCAGTTCGGCGATTTTGGCGGAGCGAACCAGGATCGTGGAATCACCATCATGAAGCCGGTAGTCCTCCCCGCCCTCCTTCAGTTTGGCGACAACCGCGCCAGCATCCTCTGGGGAGAGGCTAGAGTAGAGTGGTTTGAAATCACGTTCTTTATTCCAATGAACGAACGAAAGAATACCGATCATTGCGGCAATCGCGACGCCAGCAACCGTGAAGCGCTGGCGCAGACTCAGGCTTTTAAGAAGTTTTCGAAGTTGGTCCATGCCGGTGGCCGCGATCAGGCATCAGGGGTCAGCTAAAGCTGCATGCCCATGATGGATTGGTAAGCGGATACAACTTTATTGCGAACCTGCATGAACAGCTGAAAGGTCAAGTCGGCCTTCTCGGTGGCAATGATCGGCTTATGAACGTCTTCGTTCGCTCCCGAGAGCAAGTCCTCCACCGCTTTGCTTGCTTCCGTCTGAAAATTCTCGACCGTGTTCACTGCACTCTTGAACATGCTTTGAAAGACGGCTCCGCCGGCCTGGTTGGATGGCGTGGCATTGACCAGCGGCTGAATGATCGATGCTGGGTCGGCAAGTTGAATGGGATTGATTGGGGCGGCCATCAGATACTCTCCTTAAGAATGTTCCTCGCGAGGGGTAATGTTCTCAGAAAACTCCGATTAGCTTAGGAGGTTGATGGACTGCTGAATCATGTCTTTTACTGCTGAAATCGCCGACACATTTCCTTCGTAGTTGCGGCTTGCTTCGACCAGATCAACCATGTCTTCGGCAGGGTTGATGCGGGGGAACGAAACAAACCCGTCCTTATCGGCGTCGGGGTGTCCGGGCATATAGCGCTTTTCCGGATCGCGCTGATCGATGACGACGTCGCTAACTTGAACGCCCGTATACGTGGCGTCCATCTCAGACTGAAATACAGCCGAGAACGGAGAGGAGACCTGCTGGGATTCAAATACGGCGTCCTTGCGGCGATACGGCCCACCGTCAGGAGTACGCGTTGTTTCAGCGTTGGCCATGTTTTCCACCAGCAGTTCGGTGCGGGCACGTTCGGCCGCCATCCCGGAGGCACTGACGGAAAGCGATGAAAATAGGCTCACGATTTTTCTCCTTGGAGCGCTTGCTTGATCATGCTGAACTTATCTTTGAGCAAGCTGGAGGCCAACCGGAATCGCAATGCGTTTTCCGCCAACATCCGGGATTCGCGGTCGATGCTGACGTCGTTTCCGTCGTTTTTCACCTTCAAATCCGGGACTTCTACGACATTTGGCTTTTCGCCGGCCTGCAAGCTCTCGAATTCGAATTGAAAATCGATATCGCGGGTGCGGTAACCGGGCGTGTCCGCGTTAGCGATATTGGCAGCGACGAGTTTTTGCCGCATCGAAACTAGGTCCATGTATTTTTGGAGATCTTGTCCTACGGGGTCGATCATAAATTCACTAACTAGATTTAGAAGAATTCCGGTTCTTCTCAGTTCCCGGGCGCTGAGGGTTCTGAGCCCGCTGCCAGCGAACTGAGGATGACAACGTCGACGCGCCGGTTTCTGGCCCGGCCTTGGTCCGTGCTGTTCTCGGCAATGGGGACGACATCGGCGTAGCCGCTGACGGCCATACGAGAGAGCGGAACGTGGAACTTCGCGGTAATGATTTGAAGGAAGGCAATGCTGCGAGCAGAGGACAGTTCCCAGTTGTTCTTGAAATGATCGTTGTAGATCGGCTGATTGTCAGTGTGACCTTCGAGGCGCACCTGATTAGGGATTTGTTCCATCGCGGCCGCTACTTTGCCCATGGCCGGTAGCGCCGTGTCCTTTACGACGGCTTCACCGGAATCGAAGAGGCCGGCCTGCTTGAAACTGATAACCAGTCCGCGTGACTCCCTGCGCAGCTCTATTTCGCCTTTTCGGATTTCTTCCCTCAGTTCCCGCCTGAGCAACTCCTCTGTGGACAGGAGCTCTTTGGCAGGGTCTTTGATGGCGCCGTTCTTTTTGGGCTGCGCCGCTTCCACAGCTGCTTCCACATCGGCCCGCTTGCCTTGGGAGAACGCCGCCTTCACCGACTCCGAGACGACCCTGGCCTTGGCTTTGTCGGCGTTGGAGGTGGCAAAAAGAACGACAAAGAAGGCAAAAAGAAGAGTGACGAAGTCAGCATAGGAGATAACCCACCGCTCGTGGTTCGACACGCCGTGGGCGTGAGTGTGCCGCCTGTTCCTCATGTGGTCTAGGCCGCGCGCTGCGCCGTTCCCAAGCGGGAAGAAGGCTTGGCTTGCGTCTCGCTCAGATACGCGTTCAGGCGGTTGCGAAGTACCCTGGGATTCACCCCTTCGACGATGCCGATGACTCCATTCAGTATGAGTTCCCTACGGTGGACTTCCATGCGGGAGCGGGCGCGGATTTTGCCAGCCGCGGGTAGCAGCAATATGTTGGCAAGACCAACGCCGTAGATCGTGGCGACAAACGCAACGGCGATGCCATGCCCGACGCCCTCGATGTTGGCCAGGTTTTTCATGACCTGAATCAAGCCGAGCACTGCGCCAATAATTCCGACCGTCGGAGCGTATCCTCCCCCCGATTCGTAGACTCTTGCGGCCTCCTCGGAGCGATGCTCGAAAGCGTCCAGTTCGAGCTCCATGGTTGTCTTCAGTTCAGCTACTCCACTGCCATCGGCGGCCAGATTCAGGGCTTTACGCAGAAACTCGTCCTTGATAGTGGTGGCGTCCAGTTCAAGAGAGGCCAAGCCCTTCGTGCGAGCTTTGATCGAGTACGTAATCATCTCCTCAATGAGCTGGCCGGGCGCATATTGGCTTTCAAAGAAGATCAGTTTCCAGCGCGAAATACCGAGCTTCAATGTTTCCCACGGCGTAGTGACAAGTAGTGCGCCGATGGTTCCGCCCACCACTATTAAGGCCGCTGTAAATTGAGCCACGTCTTTAATGCTGCCCTTCTCGAGCAGCAGACCGCCAACGATGCCGCTGAGAGCAAGGACGATACCACCCAAAGTGGCGCGATCTAGCTTTTGGTGTTGTTTTTTCGAGGCCATTGGTTGTTAATCCTGGCTTTCCTTCCGTGTGGGCGCGGGCAACTTAGGCGTGGATGCTGAGGTTCCAAACGCGGGGAATCCACGTTTTAACGACTGGTGAGGGGCTATAGGTCTGCGTGGCTGAACTGATCCGGTGGATGTACGTCCACTGCACACGAAGAGCGCCCTCCAGTAGCGTTTTCACTCTTCGGCAAAGCTCGTGAAATTCCGTCAAGGACTCCAGAGCCGTATGGTCGGTGCTTTGCCAAGTCTCGGTGGACGAAAGAGCTTTCTCCAGAACGAAACCGGCATTTTCGATGGCGCCGGGAGTCGGATTGAGCAACAGCTTTTCCGCAGTGCGGAGATAACTGCAGGCCGCTGCTATCTGACGATCGCTGGAGGACGTGGGCTCTTCGGAGGAAATCTTGTCCATGAGCGGGGCTCCGTTTGGGTCCATCAATTAGACAGTTACGATTTCCCGGTGTTTGTCTCGGACGAGTTTTCGCTAGGCCGCTTGCTCGTTGGCGTAGTCGGCGATAGCCTGAGCCAGGGAAAGCGCGCGCAGAAGCTGCGGTTCCAGTCCACGGCGACGGACTTCTTCTATGAGCCGCGGGTCTACGGCTGGAAATTCGTATTCGGCTGCCTGCATGATGAGCATTTCATCGTCAACGAGCGCGTATTGATATTGATTCACGGCGATCATGCCTTTCTTATCGGTAGAGAAGTCCGAAATCTCTAGAGTGGTTTACTGGATTTTCAATTAAAAACGTTTAGGAGGCGATCGCTGTCAACGGTATCGCAAGCATACGTAACAAAACCCGGGTCGGCGGTTTGCAGGCTGCGTTTACATTTCTGTGGCTTGCTTCCGCCAGCAACGTTTTGTTTCCGGAGTTCGCGGGAGGCGTCATGCATGGTCGGAAGCGCCCGGAGAATAGCACGGGAGCTCGCGAAATCGGCTCTGCGCGTTGGAAAGGAATGCCGCTAAGTAGCCGGACTTCAACGAGGTAGGGATATTTTGAAGGTCTGTGACCGCTAATGTGATCACGGAGCTGCGGCCTATGGCCAACTGTGCGAGCTGGTGGATCAGTGACGTGGTGTGACACCCGGAGGGCGAGACTCTGCGTGGAGATACTCCGGCCCATCTGACCTGAGATCGAACGCCCTATGCGCTCAGCTTTGAGATCAAAGCACTTTGTAGTCCTACGCTGGACTGGGCGTATTCCGACAGCTCCTGGGCAGTAACTGCTACCGTCCCGCGCCTCCCGACGACAATTCCGGCCGCAACGTTGGCGAGACTTACAGCAACCCTGATGTCGAGACCCGCGGATAGCCCCACGGCAAGAGTGGCGATCACGGTATCACCTGCCCCAACCACGTCAAAAACCCTGCGGGCTTCCGTGGAGATGGTCAATGGCTTTGTTGCGGGCTGGAACAGAGTCATGCCGTCAGGCCCACGGGTAATGAGAACGGAAGATCCAGGTAGAGTAGCTAGAAGCGATTTGCCGGCAGCGAAGATCTCATCTACATGTTCGCTCGGGAAGCCGGTGGCGATCAGCGCTTCCTTCTGATTGGGCGTTACCAGGGCGCAGCCGACGTACTTTGCATAGTTCGTGCCCTTGGGATCGACGATTACAGGCTTATTTTGACCCCGAGCGATTTGGATGGCTGCTTGACAGAAGGCTGTGGAGATTGTTCCCTTACCGTAGTCGGACAGAACGCAGAGATCAGAAGCAGCTACCAGCGACTGGAATCGTTTCACGAGTTCAGATCGGATGTTGGTCGGCAATGCTGATCGATCTTCCACATCAAAACGAACGATTTGTTGTTGGCCTGATACAACGCGGGTTTTACAAGTGGTGGACCGGGCGGCGGTGAGGATGGTACTGGAATCCACGCCTGCCTTCTGTAATGCCTGGCGAAGCAATTCGGCAGGTCTATCTTGACCAGTTACTCCCAGTAAGGTGATACGAGCACCGAGGCTGGCAGCGTTTACAGCTACGTTGGCAGCTCCACCCGCAGCGTAGTGTGTTTCCGTAATCTCGACGACCGGGACAGGTGCTTCAGGCGAGATCCGGGTTGCTTCGCCGACCAGATACTCGTCCAGCATAATGTCGCCGACGACCAGGACGCGTGCACGGCCGAAGTTCGCAAAGAGATGGTTCATCAGACGGCGATGGCTCGTTTAACAAGGTCCGTGATGGCCTGTGCGGACTCTTCTTCGAGAATGCTGGTGGTGCAATGGTGCGTTTCCGCGACACACATGTTCAGGCAGGGCCAAAGAGAAACCTCGGGTTGAATAACAAGGCTCTCAGCTTTCCCTCTGGGCCGCCATCGGACGGGAGAGTAATCGGCGATAGGATTTCCGTTTTTGCCAAAACAGGAGAATACAGCAACGGGCACTTCGGCTGCGGCAGCAATATGGCCGGGCCCGGAATCCATACCGATCAAGGCCTGTGTTGAAGCAATAAGCGCTATGGTCTGGCGGATATTTGTTTGCCCACAGAAGGAGAAGCAGTGGGACAGCTCGCCCGTCAGGAAATCGGCCGTTGGCTTTTCGGAATCTTGGCCAAGGACAAGGAAGCGGATTTCCGGGATGTTGGCCTGTACCCGGTAGAGTATCGATTTGAGCTTGCGAGGAGGAAGCATCTTGCAGGGAAGCGAAGCGCCGGGGCAGATCGTGACGATGGGGCCTTCTCCCGGCAGAGCTGCGAGACGCTTGGTGGCCTGCTTCATCTCGTGAGGGAGCATCCAGAGTTCCAGCTCATCACCTTGTGGCGTTCCGCCAAGGAATTCCAAGAGCGCCAGATTATGCTCCACTTCATGAGCCGCGAAAGGGCGGCTTAGAGTAGACGTAAAGTGGTGCGCATACGGTGGCTTGCTGCGATACCACTCAGCCATGGAAAAGCCCACCACATGCCTGGCCCCGCTCATCCTACCGAGTGCCGCAGCTTCAAAATAATCGTAGTCCCAACGCGGCACTATGGCCAGATCGAATTTCTTCGCCGCAAAATCAACCATGATTGCCTTTGTGACCGGCTGAGTCGATCCCGTGATCTGCATGGTGCCGCCCTCTTTGGAGACGCTGAGAACACGATCGACGAAAGGACAGGATTCGGCTACCGGGAAGACGGCGGGCGTCACCAGCAGGCTGATGCACGCTTTCGGCGCGCTGCGCCGGAGTCCGCGCAAGAAAGGTGTGGCCAATATGAAATCGCCGATGTTATCGAGCTTGGCAACGAGAATGGATCTTAAGTTAGCAAGGTCGAAATTGACGCTTGAGTTGGTGCTTACGGGAGTGGTTTCTACCACGGTCATTAGGTTCTCCTGTGGCGATCAGGCTTTGCGGACACACACTATGTTTTGGAAGGCAAATACTTCACAGAAAGAAGGTGTGTACTGATTGATATGAATCTCTCCTTTTGGAAATGAACCCGGCAGTTCCATCGCCGAAGCTCCAGCTGGCGTGTTGCTGCTTAAGATTTTTTCAACGGGCGAGCACTTACTGGATATGGTGAACATGACTGGGGCAAATCAGCCGTATCGAATCGGCACACAGATAATAGAATTGCCTCCCGGTCACCTTCTCCCCTACTACCAGCAGCAGCATCTCCT
>DATIMM010000130.1:0-15473 GCA_035475295.1 Bryobacteraceae bacterium | reverse complement strand
CACGGTGGTCTCGCCTCCGGAGAGGATACAGGCCGGCGGCGGAACCGGATTGCCGGAAGAGATCGCCTCGCGGAGTATCTGTGCGTGCATATCAGCTGCTTCGCGAGTTTCACCGCCAATGGTGCTGGATAGGATCAGCGGACGGTAGCCGAGCCGTTTCGCTTCCACTGCGGCCGCCTGCAAAGCCAACCGGTTGCTCGCAACGACGACGTTGTGAACCTTCTTAAACACCGGGTCGCCTTCTTTCGGAGTCTCGGCAATTTTGCCTTTCGCACCGAGCTGCAGGTGGCGTAATACGGTGGCCGGAACGCGCTTCTCCAGCGAGTACTTTTGCAGTACGCCAAGAGCATCGGCGAACGTCGATTTGTCGGGCGCCGTCAAACCCGATCCGATGGTTTCCAGCACGTCTCCAATGACGTCCGACAGTAAGAGACTGACCACAGTTGCCGGATAGGCAAGCGATGCAAGTTGGCCGCCTTTCAGCAGAGACAAATGCTTTCGGACAGCATTGATCTCACCGATGTCTGCTCCCGCACGCAGCAAGAGACCGGTAGTCTTCTGCTTCGCCGCCAGGGTCACCGGAGGTTTAGGAGAGGGAAGCAGAGCGGAAGCACCACCGGAGACCGCTACGACAAGCAGATCGCGCGCATTGAGTTCACGAAGCAGGCTGGTGATGGCGTTTGCGGCGGCGAGGCCCGGCTCATCGGGAATAGGATGGCCAGCCTCCACCACATCAAGGCCTGGGATGCTTTCGGCCGCATGCCCGTGCTTGGTAACGACGATCCCACCAGTAAGACGGCGGCCGATCACACCCGCAGCAGCCGTACACATGGCGGTAGCCGCCTTTCCTGGTCCGATCAGAAAGATACGGTCAAACTCGTCGAGCCGAAAACGTCGATTCCCTACCGTTAAAATTCCTGATCGAAGCGAGAAATGACTGCGCACTGCGTTGCCCGCGTGAACAGAGGCCAAACCCGCGCGGAAGATGGCGATGGCATCACGCCTCAACTGACGTTCGGTTGCTTTCACGGCTAAAAGAGCGGAAGCTTGCGAATGCTTTCCACTACGTCCGACACGTCGCCGGAATGGACTTCAACACGATAATCAGCGCGGCTATAGAAAGGACGGCGATCCTGAAATAACTGGGCCAGTTTGG
The DNA here is from genome assembly GCA_035475295.1 of Bryobacteraceae bacterium. Lineage (GTDB taxonomy): Bacteria > Acidobacteriota > Terriglobia > Bryobacterales > Bryobacteraceae > Bog-105. Next base: position 14,317 of record DATIMM010000130.1, on the reverse strand, counting down.
CTGGGTCAGCGGCAAGCGGCCGGGTCGCATCGTTTCCCAAGCGGCTACAAAGGGTCTCAAAGGGACAGTCGAGCCAGACGGTAATGCCGCTCTCCGAGATCAACTCCCAATTTTGCGGCTGTACGAAAGCACCGCCGCCGAGAGCAACGACACTCGGAAAACCGGATCGAATCCGGATCACGTGTGCGCGGATTGTCTCGGTCTCGATCTCACGGAACGCCCCTTCCCCGCGATCGATAAAAATCTGGGCGATCGTGTTACCCTGCGAACGCTCAATCTCTTCATCGATATCGACAAAGGGCCATCCGATTTCGTCGGCCAGAGCGCGGCCCACCGTCGATTTTCCGCTAGCCATAAAACCCACCAGGAAGAGTCCGGGAGTGCGCTTCAGTTTCAGGGTCACTCCCCGTGATGATAGCGTAATGCAAACGTCCGGGAGGATGCGGCCATAATAAGAGAATGGCGGCGCTTCTCCCTCTTTTCCCGCTCTCGGTAGTGTTGTTGCCCGCGACCCCCCTGCCTCTACATATCTTTGAGGAAAGATACAAGGAGATGATGGGTGACGTGATCGCGGAACGCGGAGAATTTGGCGTGGTCCTCGCTAAAGAGGACGGGATCGTGAACATCGGCTGCACCGCGACAGTGGATCAAATTCTGGAGCGCTATGCCGATGGGAGACTCGACTTGCTGGCGATCGGCCGGAGGCGGTTTCGGATCCTCTCGGTGGATGAGGACAAATCGTATCTGCGGGCCGAAATCGAATTTTTCAACGATGACGAGGCGTCCGAAGTTCCGCCCGAGCTGCGACAAAGGGCGATCGCCGGTTACCGGCAACTACGCGAGATAGAGCCTCCGGACGTGGTGGTGGAGCCACAACTGGACGGCCCCCAGTTGAGTTTTCAGCTCGCGCAGTTCATCTCCGATCTGGACAAGCGCCAAACGGTTTTAACGCTGCGCTCCGAAATAGAGCGCCTGGAATATCTGGTGTCGATATTACCCAGCTATCTCGCACAACGTGAGAAGGTTATGCTGGCAAAGAGACTGGCGCCTTTGAATGGCCACGCTAAGCACGTGGCAAACCTTCCATAGTGATCCCCCAACATTTAGTTTTCGATGCAGACGACACGCTGTGGGAAAACAACATCTATTTCGAAGAGGCTTTTGACCAGTTCTGCCAGTTTCTGGCGCACTCGTCGATGACTCCACAACAGATTCGCTCCGTGCTGGACGAAATCGAGATTGTGAATGCAAAGCTCCATGGGTATGGTTCGCGGAATTTCGCCCGCAACCTGGCGGCCTGCTTCGAACATTTGACGGAGCGTGATATTTCGCCGCGCGACGTGGAAGTGGTGAAACAATTTGCGTACGAGATATTGGAGCGGCCCGTCGAACTGATTGAAGGAGTGGAGGAGACGGTGGCGCATCTCGCAGAGCGTCATGAGCTGACGATTTTTACCAAGGGCGATCCTGAGGAGCAGAAGCTAAAAATCGATCGGTCCGGCTTGGCCCGGTACTTCCAGCATGCCGAGGTGGTGAAGGAAAAAGATGAGATGGCCTACCGGGAACTTGCGAATGTCCGCGGCTTCGATCTTGGCAAGACCTGGATGATCGGCAACTCTCCAAAATCGGATATCAATCCGGCACTGGCGGCAGGCTTATCGGCGGTTTTCGTGCCCCATGAACGGACATGGGGACTCGAGTTGCAAGCTGTCCCGGAGGAGCATCCAAGGCTGCTGCGAGTGACGGGAATCAGAGAGCTGCTCAGGCATTTCTGATTCCCGCAAACGTGTTTACTTGAATATCGAAGCCGAGAACGAGGCAAACGAAAGCAGCGCCGAAGGAAAAATGCCCAGGAATAGCACTCCCAGCGCACTTGCCCAGATGGCTACATTGGTTCCTTTGGAAATAGGAACTAATTCGGCTGTAGCCGTGCCCGGATCACGCATGTAGGCGGCAACAATAATCCGCAGGTAATAAAAGGCCGCAATTGCGCTGTTGATCAACCCGAGAATGGTGAGCCACACCAGGTGGGAGTCGAGCGCGGCCTGAAAAATGTAGTACTTCGCGAAAAAGCCGCCCGTGAGAGGAACACCAATCAGCGAGAAGACGAAGATGGCGAGCAGCGCGGCAGTGACAGGCTCGCGACGGCTGAGACCGGCCAGGTCATCAATACGCACGTAGCGTTCATGGCGGGAAGCAACATGACTGACGACGACAAACGCACCGATAGTCATCAATGCGTACGAAGCCAGATAGAACATGGCGGCGGCCATTCCAATCTGCGAATCGGCGGTCAGTGCGATCAGGATGTAACCGGCATGGGCGATGGAACTGTATCCCAGCAAGCGCTTCACATTGGTCTGCGTAAGCGCCGCGAAGTTGCCCACAATCATGGAAGCCAACGCACAGCCCCAGACAAGTGGCATCCAGCGATCGCTCATAGGACCGAAGGAAGTCATGAAGACGCGGAAGAAAACCGCAAAGGCAGCAGCCTTGGCGCCGGTCGACATAAACGCGCTGACAGGAGCTGCAGCTCCCTGATAAACGTCGGGCGCCCATACCTGAAAAGGAGCCACCGAAACCTTGAAAGCGAAACCGACGAACAGCAGAGCGGCAGAAAGTCCAGCCAGTACAACCGGGGGCCGCAGTGTTGGATCCGCCAGGACACGGCGAATTTCATCCAGGTTGGTAGAGCCGGTCATGCCGTATATCCAAGCAATTCCATAGAGAAGAAAGCCGGTGGCAAACGAACCGAGCAGGAAGTACTTCAGTGACGATTCGTTATTACGCCGGTCGTCGCGCAGGAAGTCCGCCAGAATGTAAGTGGCAATGGAAGAAATCTCCAGGCCAATGAAGACCATAATCAGATCGTTGGCGGTGACAAGCACGCACTGCCCAACCAGCGAAAACAAAATGAGCGCGTAGTATTCGCCGGTGTTCGCTCTCTCGCGTTGCAGATAGCTCAGTGAAGGCAGAATGCAAAGAAAACCGACAACCAAGACCAATGCTCTGAAGAACGTGCCGTAACCATCGATCACGATCATGTTTTGGAAAGCCGGGCCGTGAGTCGAGTAGGCGAAGATGTTGGCAATGAATGCCCCCGCAACGCCCACGAGAGATAGCGTAGCGAGCGAACTCTTCTGCCGTTCCGACGTCACCGCCTCCAGCATCATGATGGCGATTCCAACAATGCTGAGGATGATTTCAGGAAGAAAGCGTAAATAATCGACCGCGTGCGGCTGAAAGTTACCGAGCATGGTAGATCTCCGCTGTCTGGATCGGTTTAGGAGTTGTCAGTTTCACTCTGTATTCTTGGTTGATCCTAGATTGGTCCAGTGTACGGCTGGTTGCCGAGCTGATCACTGGCATGAAAGATTGCGTATAGCTTCCCAGCCACACCATGAGTGCGACAAGGGGCACTAGCGGAACCCAGTCGCGCTGGGTGAGATCGAGGATTGGACCGTAACGCTCGTTGATTCTGCCGAGAAACACGCGCTGGTACATCCAAAGCATGTAGGCGGCGGAAAGAATGACGCCGATAGCGGCCCAAGCAGCCCAGGAGAAGCGGGTGAGAGCCGCGCCTTGCAGCACGAGGAATTCACCGATGAAGTTGCACAGTGCGGGCAAGCCAACGCTGGCCAGGAGCGCAATCATAAATACCGAGGCCAGGCGAGGAGCGGAGGTGGCGATGCCGCCCAGCTCCGAGATCTCCAGCGTGCCGCTGCGCTGTTCAATGTAGCCGGCGAGAAGAAATAGTGCGCCTGTGGAGATTCCGTGAGCAATCATCTGGAATACTGCCCCGTCGACGCCTTGCTGGGTGAACGTAAATATGCCGAGAACGATGAAGCCTAAATGGCTGACCGAAGAGTAAGCGATCAGTCGTTTGACGTCGGTCTGAACCAGCGCGATGAGCGCTCCATAGATGATACCGATGATGGCCAGAATTGCAATCCATCCGGCACACCGGTGTGCCCCCGCCGGCGTGAGAGTGAGACAGAAGCGAGCCAGCCCGTACGTACCCATCTTCGACATCACCGCCGCGAGCAGAAAGGTGATGGGCATGGGTGCTTCCGCATAAGTGACCGGCAGCCAGGTGTGGAACGGGAAGATGGGCACCTTGACGGCGAATGCGGCAAAGAATCCAAGGAACAGCAGAAGCTGCGTTGAGTAGGAGAACGTGATCCGTCCCGCCTGCATTCCACTGACGATGTCCACATAGTCAAATGTTCCGGTCTGACTGTGAAGATAGATGATCGTCCCCAGCATCAGCACAGAGCCCGAGAACGTGTAGACAAAGAACTTCACGGCAGCATACATGCGCTGCCGTCCTCCCCACCCGCCGACCAGCAGATACATGGGGATAAGGGCGACTTCCCAAAAAACATAGAACACGAACAAGTCGAGTGCGGAAAACACTCCGATCAGTCCGAATTCAAACAGCAGAATAAGGGCGAAGAACGACTTTTTGCGATCGCCAATCATCGAGTCAGCGATCCAGATAGCGATCGGGACGAGGAGGGTCGCCAACAGAACGAGCCATAAGCTGAAGCCGTCGATACCGAGATGCCACCGGATCTGAAGACCGGGGCTGTCGACCCATGCGGAATTCACCACCGAGGAAAAGTGCGCTCCGTCGGCAACGGCAGGACCGATCAATCCGAGCGACGTGAGAAACGTAATGACCGAAGCAGTCAGCGCCACGTAATACGGCGCTTTCGATTCCTTCGGAAGCCGCAGCAGCAAAAAGAAGCCGATCAAAGGAAGAATGAGCGTAAGGGTAAGGAGGCTCATCGTACGCTACCTCCGACCAGACCCAGCACAAAAATGACAATCAATGAACCAGCCATCACCCAGGTTGCGTAGTTTCGAATACTGCCGGATTGCAGTTGGCGCAGAAGACCGCCCACGCTGCGCACCAGACGTCCGCCGCCGTCCACGACCGCTCCGTCAATGAGTCCCACGTCGACGGCCTTCCATAGCCCATATCTCGAGAGCACCTCGAGCGGTCTTACGATAAAGGCTGCGTAAATTTCATCCACATAGTACTTGTTCAGGACCAACGTGTAGAGGCCGCCGGCCCGTACTCTGACGGTCTCGGCCAGTGCGGGATTCGCTACATAGAAGACGTAGGCGATCAGGATGCCGAGGATTCCGAAGGACGCCGAGATGATCATAGGCGTTAAGTTTTCGGGCCCGGTCGAAAGCGGGAACAGGGGTGCCAGTAAATGAGGAACGCTGAAGAATCCACCGATGGCGGAAAGAATCGCCAGGACAATCAGGGGAAAGGTCATCGACAAAGGCGACTCGTGCGGATGATGGTGGCCGCGATAGGTGCCGAAGAACGTCAAGAAGAACGCCCGGAAGACGTAGAACGCGGTGAGGCCAGCGGTCAAAGCGCCTATCCAGAACATCCAGGGCGCATGTTCGTAGGCAGCGGAGAGAATGGCGTCCTTGCTGTAGAAACCTGACAGGAACGGAAAGCCCGAAATCGCCAGGCTGGCAATTCCCAGGGTGACAAACGTGATCGGCATGCTCTTCCGCAGACCACCCATGTGGCGAAGATCCTGCTCACCGCCAAGCCCATGGATGACGCTGCCGGCGCCAAGAAAGAGGAGCGCTTTAAAGAATGCGTGCGTCATGACGTGGAACATACCGGCCGAGTATGCGCCCAGGCCCAGTCCAAGGAACATGTAGCCCAACTGCGAGACGGTCGAATACGCAAAGACCCGTTTAATATCGTTTTGCGCCACGCCAATCGTGGCCGCCAGTACAGCTGTGAACAGACCGATGACTGCAACCACGGACATCGCAATCGTCGAGTGATTGTACAGAAACGCCGTACGCGCCACCATATAAACGCCGGCGGTCACCATCGTCGCCGCGTGGATCAGTGCCGAAACAGGAGTGGGACCCGCCATGGCATCGGGCAGCCACACGTAAAGGGGGATCTGAGCCGACTTGCCGGTCGCACCAGCGAACAGCAGTAACGTAATGGCGGTCAGAATGCCAGCGTTGGTTTCAACGGGCATAGACGAAACCGCGGAGGCGATTTGACCGAAGTCCAAAGTCCTGAACGTCATCACGACCAGGAAGATCCCGAGCAGAAAGCCGAAGTCGCCGATGCGGTTCACGATGAACGCCTTGTTGGCTGCATCGCTGGCGAATTTCTCTTTGTAATAGAAGCCCACCAGCAGATAGCTGCAAAGACCGACACCTTCCCAACCAACAAACAGAACCAGCAGATTCGATGCCAGCACCAGAACCAGCATGAAGAACATGAACAGGTTGAAGTAGCTGAAGAAACGCGCATAGCCTTCTTCGTGCTGCATGTAGCCGGTGGCATAGGTATGAATCAGTAAACCAACGCCGGTGACGATCATCAACATCAACGCGGTGAGCCGGTCAACGGTCAGATCAAAGCCGACCTGCAGGAACCCGCTATGGATCCACGTAAAATCATGCTCCGTATACGGCGTAGTGAGCGGGTAAAGCTTTGAGAGAAGGATCAGGACGTAGATGAAAGAAAGCGCGACCGAGCCGACAGCAAAGAGACTGACGGCCGGTTTTGAAAGGCGCTTTCCAAACAATCCATTGATGAGGAACCCTAACAGAGGGAAGAACGGGATAAGCCAGAGAGTCATTTTTGTTTGTCAGAGCTTCATGGAATCGACTTCGTCGATCTGAAGGGTACCGCGATTTTTGAAGATGGTCAGGATGATGGCGAGGCCCACCGCAGCCTCTGCCGCCGCCACGACCATAACGAAGAAGGCATAGATGTGGCCGTCGATCTGACGCAGTTTATAGGAGAACGATATAAAAGTGAGGTTCACCGCGTTCAACATCAGCTCAATGGACATAAAGACCGTGATGATGCTCTTGCGGTAAAGAAAGCCTGCAACACCCAGCGCAAACAGAAGAGCGCTTAGCAACAGATACCAGGACAGCGGAACAGGAGAAATGTGCATATTTAGTCGATCTCCTTACGCGCAAGGACGACGGCGCCAAGGATAGCAATCAGAATCAATATGGAAATGACCTCGAAGGGCAGCAGGTATTCGGTGAAGAGCAGGCGACCGATTTGCTCAGCCGTTCCGCCGATAAAAGAGCCAAACCGCACTGCGGGAAGCGCTGGCATGACGCCCTTGATCAGGAATCCCATCAACGCGACGAAGGCAAGCAGAAGCGGCAGGCCGGCGATCTGCGCAAACCAGGACTTACTGCTCGACTTCTCAGAACCGGCGTTCAGCAGCATGATGGTGAAGACGAAGAGCACCATCACGGCGCCTCCGTAGACGATCACCTGGGTCATCGCCAGGAACTCAGCCCCCAACAAGAGATAAAGCACCGCGAGAGAACCCATTACACCGACCAGAGACAGCGCACTGGAGATCGGATGCGTCTGAAGCACTACATTGAAGGCGCAGATGAGGGAGACAATGGCAAAAATAACGAAAAGGACCGTATCCATCGATTTTCCTTCTAAAAGACCGCCACGAACAGGGCGGTAAGCAGCAGGTTAGCTAGCGCGCATGGAAAGAGGAAGGTCCACGCAAATTTCATCAGCTGATCGTAGCGGAAGCGCGGCAGTGTACCGCGTACCCAGATAAACACAAATAGCAGCAGGCCTACCTTGGCAAGGAACCAGAAAATGGGAACGATGATGGGCTGCAGCACCGGGACCGCGAAGATGGCTGCAATGATGAGAGCAATAGCACCTACGACCGGGAACGAATAACGGTCGATCTTGCGGGCCGGTTGCGCCGCATGGAAGAACGCAATCGCGGCAGCAAAGATAAAGAGCGCGGTGGGAACCCAGTTGGAGTACGGAGCCGGAAAGAGAGGATGCCAGCCGCCAAGGAACAGCAGAGTCGCAACACAGGTAATCGTGATCATGTTGGCGTACTCTGCCATGAAGAAACCTGCAAACTTCATGCTGCTGTATTCCGTATGGAATCCCGCAACCAGTTCGTTTTCCGCTTCGGGAAGATCGAAAGGAACACGATTCGTCTCTGCGAAGGCGGCGATCAGGAAAATAAGGAACCCGAAGATCTGCGGAAAGGGCATCTGAAAGATGGCCCATCGCGGAATGAACCCGAGGTAATATCCAGCCTGCCCGTCTGAGATCGCCCGAAAGCTGAGCTGATTCATCAGCAGGAGCGGTGAAACGATAGCCAGCGTTAACGGCAGTTCGTAGCTGATGATCTGGGCACTGCTTCGGAGACCGCCGAGAAGTGAGTATTTGTTGTTCGACGACCAGCCGGCCAGTGCCACGCCATAGACGCTTACCGCCGAGATCGCCAGGACAAAGAGGATGCCGACGTGCAGGTCCGTAACCTGCAGATAAGTCCTTGTGCCGAAAACATTGATCTCGGGACCGAACGGAATCACCGCGATCGAGATCAGTGCGAGACAAACGGCCAAGAAGGGCGAAAGGAGATAGAAGAAGCGGTTCACGTAGGGCGGAAGAAGATCTTCTTTCGTCAGAAGCTTGAAAACGTCCGCCAAGGGCTGCAAGAGCCCGTGGGGGCCGACGCGGAGGGGCCCGGTTCGTGTTTGAATATGTGCTAAGACCTTGCGTTCAATCCACTGCAGATACGCAAGCGTCTGCATAAAGATCGCAAAAACGATGAACAGCTTTATGAGACTGACAAGATAGAAGTTCATTATTCCTGTGTGGTGACCTCTACTTGTACGCTGCCTTCCTCTACCACGATGTGGCGGTGCGGCTCATGATAGAGAGTGCCCGGAGATTCCAGGACAGAATTCAACATATTCGAAAATCTTCCCAATGTACCCGAGGTAAACAGAGTGTTGCGGGCAGATCGGATAAGCTGAGGCTGCGAGTCGGTCGGCACCCGACCGTTCAGCGGTGCAGTCGCCGCCGCTCCGCCCGTTTCGATCACCCCGAATGGAACATCATATCCACGGACAGTTTTGCGGATCTCCGCGAACACAGCGTCCGGCTTGGTGGCACCCAGATCCTCGCGCATTTCTTTTGCGAGTAGCGCAACGATCTCCAGATCGCTCTTGGCGCCCATCGTCTTTGCGCCGCGAGTAAGTTTCTGTACTTCACCGCAGACGTTGGTAACGGTTCCGTTCTTCTCGTAAGCGGAGGCGGCCGGCAGTACGATGTCGGCGCGCTTGGCGGTCTCGGTCAGGAACATGTCCTGGACCACCAGGAACGGATTGCTCTGCGTGTAAGGCTGCCGCGCGAAGGGATTTGCACCCACGACCCAAAGCGCATCCAGGTCTGTCGCGGCCAGGATCTGGTCGTAGTTCATTCCGGGCTCCAGCCCGGCATCTCTCACGCTGTGATAACCCGGCAGCAGATCGGGCAGCAATCCCATATCGGAAGCGCCGCGCGAATTCGAATAATCCACCAGGCAGACATACTTCACCGGTATGCCCAACGAATCCCCAAAGGCGACCAGCTTGCGCACGGCATCCCCTTTGATGGCGTCGCCAAACAGGATGACCAGTTCTTTTTCGGCGGCCAGAGATTCCCGCAGCGTCTCCACTACTTCCAGTTCCCTGCCAGGATCGGCGCGGCGAACGGTCGCGTAGTTATCCTCGCGAACCGAACCAGGTGTCACGGCATAAACGTGAGCATTGTGGTGGCGCCAATTGGCACGTAACTGGAAGGCTAACAGCGGATGCTCTTGCGCAAGATCGCTGGCGATGACCAGGGCAGCTTTCGTGTTGTAGCAATCCTCCACCGTCGCCAGCGCGTTTGTTTTTCCGCTTAACGCGTCCAGCAGCGTGGGAACGTCTCCCGTACGATGATGGTCGATGTTCGAAGTCCGCAGCACCTGACGCGCAAACTTTTGCAGCAGATAGTTTTCTTCGTTCGTGGTGTGATTGGAGCCGATCACAGCGAACTGCCCATCGCGGCGAAGTTCGCTCCAGCGCTTCGCAATGGTCGCTAGCGCGATCGCCCACGCCGTCGGTTTCAGCTCGCCATTCACCCGCATCAACGGAGTGGTCAGGCGCTCGGCACTTTCGTTGAAGTCGAACGCGTAGCGGCCCTTCACGCAGAGGAACTCGCCGTTAACACCGGAACGGTCGCGATTGTTCGCGCGCATGATTTCGCCGTTGCGAATGCCGAGCGTGGTTTTACAGCCGTTTGAGCAGTGTGTGCAAATGGTACCGACGTGCTCCATTTCCCAGGGGCGCGTCTTGTAGCGATACGTTCCGCTAGTCAGCGCGCCTACGGGGCAGATGTCGATACAGGCGCCGCACTCGTCGCACTCCAGATGGTCACCGCGGTTGGGGGCGATCTCCGCCGCTGCGCCGCGATTGATGATTCCAAGCGCGTTCACGCCCAGTCCTTCACCACAGATACGAACGCAGCGATAGCAAAGAATACAGCGCGGAGCGTCGTAAAAAACAATGGGAGACCACTGCTTTTCGTCTACGTGAATTTTATTTTCGGTGAAGCGGCTCTCCCCTGCCCCATAGCGAAACACCATGTCCTGCAGTTCGCACTCGCCGCCTTTGTCACACACGGGACAATCCAGCGGATGATTGGTTAACAGGAACTCCAGGGTACCCTTGCGCGCCTTGCGCACCGTCTCGGAGTCGGTATGCACCACCATGCCTTCTGCAACCGGCAGGGTGCACGCCACTTGCAGCTTCGGAGTTTTTTCTACTTCTACCAGGCACATGCGACAAGCCGCTTGCAGCGCCAGGCCATCGTAATAGCAGAATGCGGGAATCTCAATGCCGGCCTGCTTTGCCGCATTGATCACCAGCGTTCCAGGAGGAGCTTGCAACTGGTGGCCGTCGATAGTGAAATTGACAGGATCAGCCATAGAATTTTACTTCGGATTTTCCAAACTAGATAACGGCAAGCTCTGGCGTGCGCGCCGCTTGCGATTTCTTCAGGTAATCTTCGAACTCGTCACGAAATTTAGTAATGAAAGCCGTTGTCGGCATAGCGGCAGCGTCGCCCAGCGCGCAGAAAGTGCGGCCAAGCATGTTGTTGGAGAGTTCCTCGATGAGAGGAATATCGCTTGCCCTTCCGTTGCCTTCATGGAACCGCGTCAGGACTTTCTTCAGCCAGGTGGTTCCTTCACGACAGGGAATGCACCATCCGCAGCTCTCATGCGCATAGAACTTGATCGTGCGAAGCGCTACGGCGACAATGTCGGTATCTTCATCTAGCACCACGACGCCGCCCGATCCGGCCATAGATTTCGCCTTCGCAAGCGAATCATAATCGAGCGGGATGTCGCATTCTTCAGCTCTCAACACCGGCGCCGACGAGCCACCCGGAATCACCGCTTTCAGCTTCTTTCCGTTCCGAATACCTCCACAGACTTCGTTGATCAAGCGCATCATGGGAAAACCAAGAGGCAGCTCGTAAACACCTGGTTTGTTCACATGGCCTGAAACGCACAAAAGGCGTGTCCCACCGTTCTTCGGGACGCCTAGGTCGGCAAACCACTGGCCGCCGTTGCGGAAGATAACCGGAATCGAGGAAAACGTCTCGGTGTTGTTCAAAATGGTAGGCGATTGAAACGCGCCCACAACGGCCGGAAACGGAGGCTTCAGGCGGGGAATTCCGCGTTTGCCTTCCAATGATTCCAGCAGTGCCGATTCCTCGCCGCATTCATAGGCGCCAGCACCGGTGTGCGTATAAAGATCGAAATCCCAGCCCGAACCAAGAACATTCTTGCCCAGATAACCGCGCTCGTACGCTTCCGCAAGGGCGCGGTCGACGATCTCGATCAGATACCGGTACTCGCCGCGAATAAAGATGTAGCCCTTGCTAGACTTGACCGTCCAGCCGGCGATCAGCATTCCCTCGATCAACTGGTGCGGATCGTTCTCCATCAAAAGCCGGTCTTTGCAGGTGCCCGGTTCGCTTTCGTCGGAGTTGCAGATGATGTAGCTCGGCTTGCCTGAGTTGCGCGGAACAAAGCTCCATTTCATGCCGGTAGGGAAGCCAGCACCGCCGCGGCCGCGCAGCGATGACGTCTTCACCTCGTCAATAATGGCTTCGGCGGTCATGCCGAGAACCTTCTTGATCGCTACGTAGCCATCATTCGCCAGGTACGTGTCGATGGATGCGGAATTGGGCAGATCGAAGCGCTGCGAAATGACTCTGGTTTCCAGGGGACTTGGTTCGTTAAAACGCATGATCGTAACTTCTTATGAAGCCTTCTTCTCGTATGAGCCATCGCGCAGTGCCGCCATCAGTTGGTCGAAGCGCTCCGGCGTTACTTTGTGGTGAAAATCGTAGTTGACCTGAATAGCCGGGGCCCAGGAGCAAGCCCCCATGCACTCCACTTCCTCGAGCGAAATCAGGCCATCCGGAGTAACCTCCTTGTTGCCCAATTTCAAGGTCTTGCTGGCGTGCTCGTACAGGTCTTCGCCGCCTACCACCTGACAGCAAATGTTCGTGCAGACCTGCACATGGTACTTACCCAGCGGCTTGCGGTGCAGCATCGAATAGTATCCGATGACTTCCTCCACCTGCAAGGACTGAACGCCGCAGCGCTTCGCCACTTCCTCTACCAGTTCCTGCGACACATAACCCACTTCGTCTTGCGCGTAGAGGAGCATGGGCACTATAGCGGAGCGTTGCCGTCCGGGCGGATAGCTGGTCAATAGCTTTTCGAATCGTTTTTCCAGTTCGGGAGAAAAGGTCATGGCGTTACCGGTCTACGTCTCCCAGAATGAAGTCCATGCTGCCGAGTGCGGCAATCGAATCGGCGATGGGAATACCTTCCAACATTGCTCCGCAGGACTGGAGATTGGCAAAGCTCGGAGTGCGCATAAACACGCGATGCGGATTCGCCGTACCGTCGCTGACCACGTAATACCCGAGTTCTCCGCGAGGAGACTCAATCACCTGATATACAGATCCCGCCGGAACACGGAAACCCTCGGTCACGATCTTGAAGTGATAGATGAGGGACTCCATTTGCGTCTTCATCTTTTCGCGGTCAGGAAGAAGGATGCCGGGCGCATCGGCTTGCCAATCGCCGGAGGGCATACCGTCCAACGTCTGTTTCACAATGCGAACGCTCTGGCGCATCTCTTCTATACGGACTTCATAACGCGAGTAGACATCGTTGCCCGTACGTGTCGGAATATCGAAGTCGAATTTCTCGTAGCTGGAGTAAGGGCAATCCTTGCGCGCATCGACCTTCAAACCTGCCGCCCGCAGCATTGGCCCCGTGACGCCGATGTCGATCATGATGTCCAGGTCCAAAAAGCCGACGCCCTTGGTGCGCTGCATCCAGATCGGGTTGGCCGAAAGCAGGCCCTCATATTCATTGATTGCCTTCGCCAGACGCACCGTGAGGTTCGCAACCGCCTTATGCCAGCCCCGCGGAGGCTCCAGGGCAAGCCCGCCAATGCGGATGTAGCTGGTCATCATCCGCTGGCCCGAAAACATCTCGAAGATCTTGAGGATCTCTTCACGCTCGCGGAAACAATAGAAGTAGACCGACATCGCGCCGATGTCCAGTGCGTGCGTGCCTAGCCAGACCAGATGGCTGTTGATTCTGGTCAGTTCGCACAGCATGACTCGCATCCACTGAGCCATGGGCGGGATTTCCAAACCGAGAAGCCGCTCCACAGCGAGCGAGTAGCAAAGATTATTGTTCAGGTTTGAAAGATAGTCGACGCGGTCCGTCAGCGGGATCCCTTGCCCGTAACGCTTCGCCTCGAACTCCTTCTCAATTCCAGTGTGGAGAAAACCGATTTCCGGGCGGGCGCGCAAAATCGTTTCGCCATCGAGTTCCAATACGACGCGCAGCACTCCGTGAGTGGACGGGTGCTGCGGACCCATATTGAGGGTCATGCGGCGGGCAGGGCTATGGCCCTCTAACCGGGGCTCGATACCCGACGGGTCTTCGACCTGTAACTCGTGCTCGGCATCGAGCGACGCTACCCGCGATGCGCCTTGTATTTCGTCCTGCTTTGGCATGTTCTAGCCCGTTTCCTTCTGATCCTTCTTCTTGGACGAACTACTCATCCGTGTAAGAGTACCTATGTCCGTGAACGGGGTAATCTTTCCTAAGCGGGTGTCCTTCCCAATCGACAGGCATCATGATCCGCTCCAGGTTCGGGTGATTGCGGAACGGAATGCCGAAAAGGTCAAAGACTTCGCGCTCGTACCAGTTCGCGCCTCGCCAGACCGTTGTCACGGAATCCACTTCAATGCTTTCACCAACTCGCACGCTAAGGCGCAGCCGGGCCGCATTTCGGATCGAGTGAAGAAGATAAATGACCTCGAAGCGCGGCTCGCGCGGCCACCAATCAAGGGCGGTTACGGCGCTCAAACGCTCGAATCCGGCTTCTTGTT
>DATIMM010000129.1:0-56348 GCA_035475295.1 Bryobacteraceae bacterium | reverse complement strand
ACCGATAATCGTAAATATGTCCGCGAGCCCTGCTGTCAGTGAGAACATCGCCACGAAATATGAAGCCGTCATCGGCCTGGAAATGCATGTCCAGCTTGGCACCAAAACCAAAATATTCTGCAACTGTCCGGCCGAGTTCGGCGCATCCCCTAACTCCAACGTCTGCCCGGTCTGTCTGGGGCTTCCTGGCGCTTTGCCCGTACTGAGCCGTGAAGCTGTCGAACTGGCGATTGAAGCGGGTATCGCCCTGCACTGCAAAATCAACCCATTCTCGCGTTTCGCCCGCAAGAATTACTTTTACCCCGACCTCCCCAAGGGCTACCAGATCTCTCAATACGATCAACCGCTGGCTGAACATGGTTACCTGGACATTCACACCGAGGCGGGAAAAAAGCGGATTGGCGTCACGCGCGTCCACATGGAAGATGACGCGGGCAAAAGCATCCACGACGGCTTCAAAGACTCCGATCAGTACACCTATGTCGACCTGAACCGTTCGGGTACGCCTTTGATCGAGATCGTCAGCGAGCCCGACATGCGAACTCCCGATGAAGCCTACGCCTACGTGACCGAGCTAAAGCAAGTCATTCAATACGTTGGCGTTTCCGATTGCGACATGGAAAAGGGCCAGTTGCGTTGCGACGCAAACGTATCTGTCCGGCTCCGGGGCGCGGAGAAGTTCGGCACCAAAGCCGAAGTCAAGAACCTGAACTCGTTCCGCTTTTTGAAGCTGGCCTTGGAGTACGAAATCGAGCGCCAGATCGACCTTCTCGAATCGGGCGGCAAAGTCGTGCAGGAAACGCGCCTGTACAACGTGGAAACCGGGCGAACCGTCAGTATGCGTAGCAAGGAACAGGCCCACGATTATCGCTACTTCCCGGAGCCCGACTTAGTTCCGCTGCAAGTGAGCGAGTCCTGGTTGAATCAGGTGAAAGCCAGGCTGCCGGAACTGCCGGCCGATCGCCGCGAGCGGTTCGTCAACGAGTACGGTCTCCGTGAGTACGATGCTCAGGTGCTGACCCTCACGCGCGAGACAGGCGACTACTTCGAAGCGGCGGTGAAGATCAGTGGTGACGGACGCTCCACGGCAAACTGGGTGACCGGCGATCTGATGGCACTATTGAAGGCATCGGGGAAAGAGATCTCCGATTCGCACGTACTTGCGGAACACCTGGGCGAGCTCGTCTCGCTTATCAATAAAGGAGAGCTCTCCGGCAAACTGGCGAAGGAAGTGTTGCCCAAGATGTTCGAGACGGGCGATGCACCGTCGGCCATCATGGAGCGCGAAGGCTTGAAGCAAATCTCCGACAGTGGCGCGCTGGAAAAGATCGTTGACGATGTGCTCGCTGCGAACCCGAAGCAGGTGGAGCAATACAAGTCCGGCAAGACCGCTGTGGCTGGCTTTCTGGTCGGTCAAGTCATGAAGGCCAGCCGTGGCCAGGCAAACCCGGCGGCCGTTAATGAATTGCTGAAAACAAAGCTGGGCTAAGGGGCCGGTCTCCGGAATGGGCGTGAGTCCGATCATCGCCGTAGCGAAGCGGTGGCTTCAATCCTGATAAACTCTCATGAGTCGCAGGCCCCGGACTCATGAACACACTCCGTAGTTTATTGCTCCTTGTAGCTGCCGCCGCAACGCCAGCCTTCTCGCAAGGCAACCACGACAGCCCCTTCGCCGGACGCTGGGACCTCACCATCAAGACCACCACCGAAACCTACCCATCCTGGATCGAATTCAGCGCGAACAGCGGGAGACCTGCGGTGCGCGTCGTCGGCCGGGTGTCCAGCGTTCATCCCGCTTCAGATGTCAATGTGAAGGGCTCCCAGCTGTCTTTTACCTCGTCCGAATGGTTTGGCAAACCGACGAAAGTCACCTGGACATTCACCGAAGCCAACGGAAAGCTCAACGGCGCGCAGAAGCGTGAAGACGGCACCGTGGGGCACATCGTCGGTGTCCCCGCGCCCGCCCTCCATCGCCCCGCCCCCACAGCCTGGACCAAGCCCGAGCCGCTCTTCAACGGCAAATCCCTCGCTGGATGGGTCCCGATGGATTCCCCCGACAACGCGGGCAATCACTGGGTAGCCGAAAACGGCGACCTGCTGAACCAAAGCCCCGGCGCCAATCTGCGCACCACGCGCAAGTTCAACGACTTCAAGCTCCACATGGAATACAACTGCCCTAAGGATGGAAACAGCGGCATCTATCTGCGTGGCCGCTACGAAGTACAAGTGGCATATGAGGCACCGGGCAAAAACGACAAATTTCACGGCATGGGAGCCGTCTATGGCTTCCTTGCGCCTTCCGTCGAATTGCCCGACAAGCCCGGCCAATGGGAAACCTTCGACATTACGCTGGTGGGCCGCAACGTAACCGTAGTCCGCGATGGAACAACCACCATCGACAACCAGGAGATTCCGGGAATCACAGGCGGCGCTCTCGACAGCCACGAAGCCGAGCCTAACTATGTCTATATTCAAGGCGACCACACCGGTGGAATGAAGTACCGCAACATCACCATCTCGGTGCCGCGGCACTGATCACGCCCCACGAATCTTTTCGCCCGAAGTTTCACCTGGATACTTCCCATTTCTCTGCTCATCCAAGGGAGTAATGAGTACTTCGGAAACGTTCCCCAGTTCCACCGTCGCTGGCGGCAAACAGACCGCACGCCTGTTTGAGCCCTTACAGATTCGAGACGTCCTCCTGCAGAATCGAGCAGTGGTCTCGCCGATGTGCCAGTACTCGGCCGAAGGCGGTTTTGCCAACGACTGGCACTTGGTCCATCTCGGGAGCCGCGCTGTGGGCGGCGCAGGCCTCGTCATCGTAGAAGCGACCGCAGTCGAAGACCGGGGCCGGATCACGCCGTCCGATCTGGGCATCTGGACGGACCAGCACATTGAGCCCTTGGCTCGCATCACGAGATTCATCAAGAAGCATTCCGCTTCTGTTTCCGGCATTCAGTTGGCGCACGCCGGCCGCAAGGCCAGCACCGATGCTCCTTGGCGCGGCGGAAAGCCCGTTGCCGAAAGCGACGGCGGCTGGAAAGCCGTAGCTCCCAGCCCCATCCCATTCAGCGATGGAGATGCCCCACCCGCTGAGTTATCGGTTCAGGAGATCCGGGCCGTAGTGGAATCGTTCCAGGCAGCGGCACGTCGCGCCTTACAGGCCGGCTTCGAGATCGTCGAAATCCACGGCGCCCACGGCTATCTTCTCCACGAATTTCTCTCGCCTCTTTCCAACAAACGCAGCGATGAATATGGAGGCCCCTTCGAAAACCGCACCCGCATCGTTGTGGAAGTCGTCAAAGCTGTTCGTGCCGTCTGGCCGGAGCGCCTTCCCCTGTTCCTGCGCATCTCCGCCACCGACTGGGTCGAAAACGGGTGGGATCCCGACCAGTCCGTGGAACTCGCCCGGCTCGTCAAGCCGCTCGGGGTCGATCTGATCGACTGCTCCTCAGGTGCGTTGGTGCCCAAGGCGCGCATACCCGCCAAGCCCGGCTTTCAGGTTCCCTTTGCCGAGCGGATCAAAAAGGAAGCCGGAATCCTCACCGGAGCGGTCGGCCTGATCACCGACCCGCAGCAGGCGGAAGACATCGTCCGGAACGAACAGGCGGACCTGGTCTTCCTGGCCCGTGAGCTTCTGCGCGATCCCTACTGGCCGATTCACGCCGCGGAAATCCTGGGAGGGACCGTATTTATTCCGGACCAGTACGCCCGTGCCTTCCCCAATGACGATTTGGCCCGGTAAGCTAAGCTCAGAAATCTGTGCCCGCGGGTGAGATAATTTAGGATCACTCGACACGAATATCTGGATGCGGCAATTCATTCCATCGGCACTTCACCTCCAGATAGAATATTGTTGACAACGTGGCAATCAGGGGTCCTCAGCTAACTCGGCTAATCTTTCCGCAGCACGGGACGTTGGAGGCGCATCTGGCTGCAATTGTGTCGTCTTCCGACGACGCAATTATCAGCAAGGATCTGGAGGGTATCATCCAGAGCTGGAACCGGGGCGCGGAGCGGATGTTCGGCTACACCGCGGCGGAAGCTGTGGGGCGGCACATATCGCTGCTGGCGGTTCCGGAGCGCATAGACGAGTTTGCGAATATTCTTGAACGAATCTCTCGCGGAGAGCACATCGACCATTTCCAGACCAAGCGCAAGGCGAAAGATGGCCGCGTTCTGTCCATCTCGTTGACTGTTTCCCCTATTCGGGATGCTTCCGGTACTATCGTCGGGGCCTCAAAAATCGCCCGCGATATCACGGATCAAATGCGATACCAGCAAGCCCTCCGCGAGGCAAATGAATCGCTCAAACGACTCAATTCCGACCTGGAGCAGTTTGCCTACTCCGCCTCGCACGACCTTCAGGAGCCTCTGAGAATGGTCACGATCTATGCCGAGATGATCCAGCGTAAATTCGGCGGCAAGATCGGCTCGACCGGTGATGAGTATATCGGCTATATCGTCTCGGGCGTTGCGCGCATGGAGCATCTCTTGAAAGACTTGCGGGCGTTTACCCGAGCGTCGATGGCCGAAAAGGATGCGGCGCAGTCTATCGATGCGGCTGATTCCCTTATCGCCGCTCTTGCAAACCTGGCGAGCGCCGTCCACGAGACCAAAGCCTCAGTCACGCACGGGCCTCTTCCGCACGTGCGGATTGCCCGGTTTCAGCTGGAGCAATTGTTTCAAAACTTGATCGGGAACGCGATCCGGTATCGTAGCCAGGAACCTCCCGAAATTCGGATCACTGCCGAGCAGCATGGTGCTGAATGGAAGTTCGCAGTTCGGGATAACGGCATCGGCATTGATCCACAATATAAGGAGCAGATATTTGGAATCTTCAAGCGTCTTCATTCGCAGGCCGACTACCCGGGGACCGGAATGGGGCTTGCTATTTGCCAGCGAATTGTGGAACGCGCCGGAGGCCGGATTTGGGTTGAGTCGGAACTCGGGCGAGGTTCAACGTTTCTATTTACTCTGCCGGCCGGAGGAGATCACGGAGCGTGAAGGTAGCCCGAAAACGGCCTGCATTCTGCTAATCGAGGATAACCCGGCCGACGTCCTCCTGGTCCGCGAAGCCCTTCAGGAACACGCCGTTCGATGCGAGTTGATCCTTATCACCAACGGCGAGCGCGCGACTGAGTTTATTCAGGGCTTCGATGCCAGCGACGCCTGTGGTCCCGACCTCGTCATACTGGACTTGAATCTGCCAAGAAAGTCTGGCTTTTTTGTGCTTGAGCACATCCGGGCCAGCGAAGCATGTAATCACGTCCCGGTAGTCATTCTGAGCTCATCGGACAGTTATCAGGATAAAAGCCATGCCGCTGCCCTCGGCGCATCTCATTACATCCGAAAGCCTTCCCGACTGGCCGAATTTATGCAACTCGGCTCTGTGTTCAGAGAACTGCTTGGCGGTCGTTCGAAGTAACCCGAAAACTCCGGGCTCTTTACCACTTCTTAATAGTAATCTGCGCAGCTCATAAAATAGCCGCACTTTTCACAGACGAGCTTGCAACGGCTTTGCGCAAGACGTTCGCTACACACCGGACAGTAAAGCATCGGCTCTTCGCTCGATGGCTTCTGTGCGTCCGGCGTCTCGTCCGGTTTCGGTTCCCTTTCCTCTGCGCTCATGCTTCTTGCTTCAATATAGAGCGTCCAGCTTGCCCCGCTAGTGAACCCTGCCTGCGAGACGAGCGCCTAAGCCGTACAACGGCTGATCTCCTTCTCGTTCCACTCCACTCCGGTGCCGATGACCTCGCCCGTGATAGCCATACCGCGTTCGACGCGCAGAGGTTGGGCAAGGATCGGATTCCACCAGTCCGCGTATTCCAGCCAATGCGCCATGGGTGTCGCGCACAAAAGTTGGGCGCTGATTTCTGGCCAGAGATGATTGGAAACGCGAATACCATGCGTTTCCGCCAGCGATGCGGCGCGAAGCCAGCCCGTCACGCCGCCCATCTTCATCACCTCCGGCATGATGTAGTCCGAAGCGTGTGCATTCACGGCATGCTTCAGATCCTGTGTGCCCCACCAGTTTTCACCGCATTGAATAGGCGTCTTGATCTCTCGCGCAATCAACGCGTGACCCTCGTAGTCATGCGCCAGCGTCGGTTCTTCGATCCAGGTCAGCCCTTCTTCATCGAGGACGCGCAAGCGGTGTACCGCTTCTATAGGAGTGAGGCTCTGATTGTAATCAACCATGATCGCTACACTCTCCCCGGCGGCTGTCCGCATGGCTCGAATCACAGCAAGGTCCTCCTTCACGTCCGGATAACCAATCTTCGCTTTGATTCCTGTGAAACCCCGCCGCGCCCACTCCTCGGCTACTTTGGCGGAGCCCATTGCTCCCTCGTAACCGACCGCTCCATAGGCCCGTACAGGCTTCTCAACGCCCCCCAATAATCGGACCAGCGAAACACCATGCCAGCGAGCCAGGGCATCCCACAGCGCCATATCGACACTCGCCAGCGCCATGCCGACCAGCCCTTGGGTTCCCAGCAAGCGAAACCGCGCTGCGAGTTTCTGCTCTATCTCGATTGGTGCGAGCGGTTCGCCTTTCAGCAAAGGCTCCAGGTTTCGAATCAGATCTGCTGTCGGCCGCAATGCGGCGGCTGTGTAGGTGAAAGCGATGCTGTGGCCCACGAGGCCCTCATCCGAGATGACGTCTGTCAAGACCAGAGGCGACTCAGTGATGATGCCGCTGGCCGTCCGATGCGGCTCGGGCATCGGCACGCGCACCGCCCGTACCCGAAGTCCTCGGATGGCTGGCAACGTTGAAGAATCCATGCCCTCACATTCTCCCTCGCTGAACCATGCGCGGCTGGTTCACACGACTTGCGCTGCATTAGGCGAGCCCGTCAGAAAGAGCAGTGCCAATGCCCCGGTTCCAGTCAGGCATCATCGGAAGGTAGCCGCGTAGCCGGCGCTTGAGCTCGTTCCCAAACTCGTGGGCAGGAATGTCCCGTGACGTTATCTCGCCCCGCGCCAGCGCGCCGTACACGCGGGATAACTCGGAGCTGTGGCGTGTAGTTCTAGACGAGTCCAGCGTCCAAATGCCCTGTGGATCGACGATCTTGGTGCAGCGGGTGCAGGCGTTCGCCCAATCCGTGGAGTCGATGGACGGATACCAGCAAAAACCGCGAAACTCATGCCCCGACAGAGCAAGTCGTTCGCATTGCTGCTCCATGAATTTCAGCCAGCTTAGGCGCTCGTGTACCGTCCCTCTGATATTTGTTTCTGTCAACAGCAGAGGAAGCCTGAATCGATCGCCGTAATCTTCGGCGATCGAGGCAAATCCTCGTTGCGAATGGTTAACCGGATGAACGTCAGGGCGCTTCGTGTGTTTGTTCCAGAACCACTCCATCTCGGAATGGATATAGTAGTCCAGCCCTAAAGTATCGATCTCGGTCGGGTGATCCAGGAACCACTGGAGGTCGTCCTCCGCCGCTCCTTGCTGCACCAGGTAGCTATACAACGGATGATCACGATCGAGCCGCCCCAAAACCAGATCAAGTATCAAAAATCGTCTCGCATTGGCGTGCTCCACCCAGGCGCCTGTCTCGCTGTCAGTGGCACGATGGTGCTCCGCGGTGCCAACATCCACAACTTCAATTTGGTTGTTCTTGCGTTTTAGCATGCTGCCGGCCATGCAGATGGCCTTGGCAACCTGAATGATCATCGACACGAAATCTTGATCCGAGGACCGGTGCGGGTACCACATCCCGGTATAAGAGCAGAAGAGCGTCGTCGGGAGGGGTTCGTTGATTATCGTGTACTTGGTGACCCACTCATAGCGGTCGGATACCCGGCTGAGGAAGCGCTCGTAAAGCTCGGGAAACTCCGGATGGAGAAACCCATCCTGCAGCCACGTGGGAAACGATGTATGGTGAAGCGGGTCGACAATGGGCTGCATGCCCGCTGACTCCATGAACCGCATGGGGCCGTCAATCCAACTCCAGTCGAATTCTCCGGCCCAGGCTTCAATCCTGTGCCACGGGATCGAATAGCGCAAGCTCGTTATGCCTGATTGCAGAAGGAGCGTTAGATCTTCCCGCCAGAATTCGATGTGCCGCGTCGTGCCTAGTATGTCTTGGCCTCTACCGAAGATATGGGTACTCTCAAATCCGCCTAGGTGGGGGTACATGCTCAATGTAGGGCTGGTGTAGGATCGAGCTTGATAACCGCGTTCTCTTGGGAAGGCTTAGACCGAGTGGCGCCGGAGTACGGAGGAAAGGGTCTCCAGCATCGCGGGAACATCTTCTTTAACCAAGATGCGGAGCGCCAGGGAGTCTGGCGAGGTGTCGTCGGCGCTAGACGTGAGCAATGCGTCTGCTAAATGACACCGGTTGAGTATCCTGTGCAGGCGCTCAGGATTGAAAACCTGTTCCGGGGTTTGCTGGCTGTCTTTTCCTTCTTTGTTCAAAATCAATGGGCACATCGGCTATTCACCTGCCTTGTTCGAGGGGACTCGAGAACCAGTGTTCGCCGGCATTCCTAGATCCTGGCGGAACACAAAGTAAACGGAGCCCCCAAGCCGAACCTGAACGGTCTTGTCGTTGAACCCTTCACCACAAACCTGCAGATCGGGCGTGGGAAAAATCTGTCTCAGCACCCCGGTTGGCTGCTTTCCATCGACAGGGGCCACCACCTGCATAGCGCATATCCGTCTGGAGGGCCGGGTCAGAACAGGAACAACATTCATTCCACTTCAATTTAGCGTCGGTAGGTAAATGTAAGCTACTGTACAAACTTACGGAGTACTTCTACTCACATCGCACTAGAAGGAGCCCCGTATCCTCGGCCCGAACTGCTACAGCTGACTTGCGCCGTCCGGGCCTCAATCGCTGTTTTCCGGCTTATCGATGACCGCCGTGGAACCCACCGTGCCCGTAGCCGCCGCGGTATCCACCGTAGTATCCCCGCCCATACCAACCAGGGCCAGAGTAAAAGTTGAGTCCCACGCCACCCCAGTATGGGTAGCCCCCGCCATAGTAGGGATAGCCAAAACCATAGGGGCCATAGAAAGGACTGTAGTATGGTCCGGGGTAGCCGTATCCGTAATATGTAACGGGCGGATTCGCTGCTTGTCGATATTGAAGCGTCTGCTGTTGTGCGGTATCTGACGCATATTTGTACTGATTCGGATCGATCGGACGGAAAGCCTGAGGGGCGCTCGCCGTCGACACCGTCACGGGCTCCAGGATTCGGAACGTCAGCATTTCTTCTGGCCCGATCACGCTGTCATGTCCCCTGGTAACGAGTACACCGATCACGCTCGCCGCAGCTCCCGCTCCGGCTCCGATAGCCGCTCCGGAACCTCCCGCCGCGGCTGCTCCGATCAGAGCGCCGAGTCCTGTCGTCCCGGCAATCGCGCCAGCGTCCCGTCCCTTCGATCCCGGACCGATCTGGCTGATAAACTGCGATCGAATCGGCACCTGCTGCCCATCCACCAGGGACAACTCTGTCAGTTGAACGCCCAGCCGGGACAGTCCTTCAATGCGTCCCGATTTCGATGCCTCGGTGATGCGGCCGCTTACCGTCTCGCCCGGACTGGCCACGACAATCCCGTTCACCACTACCGGCTGCTCCAGCGTTGCCGTGAACATGTCTCCTGTATGATTCCGGTTCGAGGAAAGCTCCTGATTCACACGCACCGTAATGTAAGTACCCGGCGGAATCGTCAGCTGCGAGGGCGGTGGGGCTGGATTCATCACTTGCCGGTTGCCCTCGGGATTCGGATCATAAACATGAACTCCGTTCCCCATGTCCCGCCCCGAAGGGGGTGGCCCCTGCTCGGATGCCTGGGCACCCGGCGGGTTGCCCTGTTCTACTGTCGGCGGGGGATCGCCCACTCGGCGCCATCCGCCTCCGGAAGGTGCACTCTCCTGCCCGTAGACCTGCGGCTCGGCCGTCGGCGCCGTGGTCTGCGCTCCGGCTAGCCCCGACGCCGCCAGAATTCCGAGCGTGAGATAGCAAGCCGTAATACCAAACGTGTGAATACCAGAACCTGTCATGATGCTGCCTCACCCCATTGGACGGAAATGACAGCGCGCAAGTTTCTACAACTAGGGCCTAAGTGTTGCAATGATAAGAGTTAGGGGTACTGGAGCGGTTGGAATGAACCGCTCCCGCTCGTTTTCAACCACCCCCTGGGGCTATTCCATCCGTTCGCGAACGTAATGTACGTAAGACTTGGCTGCTGCGCCGAAAACGACGATCAGCGCCACGCCCAGAGCGTACCCTTTCAGCGTGGCAAGGGCGATAACAGCCAAAATCGCGTAGGCGATCATGGCCGTCCGGATGCTAATGACCTTGCCCCCGAAATCAGGCCGCTCTTCGTCCTCGTCAGCCACCGCAGGAACCTTTCGGCAAATTATAACTAAAGGAAAATGCAAGCCGCATCTGCATACCCCGGAAATCCGAAGGCAGCGGCGGCAGGGGATTCGACATCATTAGCCCAGCGGCCGCCGCCCGGTCCAAAGGATCGGAGCCCGACGAGTCCGCCACCACCATCTTCGGTATGCTCCCGTTGCGGTCAATGGCGAATTCCACGACGGTACATCCCCGGCGGGTACCCAAACGCGCGCTCTCCGGTGTCACAGTTCGCCAGTTCGCCCGCACAATCGCCAGAATTCGGATCAAGTACGGTTTCATATCCGCCCCCTGCGGATCGCTCTTCAGCTCTATCGCCGCATGCTGTGATGGGGCATTATCGAGCGAACCGATCCCTCCCGGGCTTTGGCGGCTGGAGTTGTCGTCGGTAATCACCGTCTGTCTGCTGGTCGCATCCTGGGCCAATCCGTTGATAGCAGCCTCAACGCCCGCTTTCGGAGGAGCCAGTTTTGGATGTTCCACCGGTGCGGCATTCGATCCCACCTCTTGAAACGGATTCTTCGTGGGCTGCGGAGGGGGTGGCGCCGGAGCAATTACCCCCAACTTGGACCCGGAAGGCGTTGTCGGCTGTTGAGGAGCTTCGGACGCGATCTGTGGAGCGTTCTGTGCAACAACGGGTGCCGGAATTGGCTTGGGCGCCTCCACCGGCTTGGGTTTCGGGGCGGGAGCAGGCGGCGAAGTTCGGCTTCGCATTCGCTCCGAAGCGAGCAAGTCCGCCAAATTAACCTGCTTCGCCACTTTCTGACGGTTAGGAGCCTTCTGCGTCAACAAATCGGGCGGGATATACAGTGGAGTTTTATCCCACACCACCTCGCCCCGGAAGGCAGTATTCACCGGTGGCGGCGGCAAGCTCATCAGCACCAGCAGAAGCAACAGGTTGATAAGGACAGACGCGCCGTAAATTGCGCCCCATCCTGACCGGGAATGCTCCTTCGGCCATTCCAGCAGGAGGTGAATTGGGGGAGAAGACTCGGCCGGAGACATCTGCAATGGACAGCTTCAACTACTGCGCTGGCGGAGCGTACGGGCAACTACGTCGGAGTGTTCTTTGATTTTAGCAAGAATTTGCTCGGCCACGTGCAGGGTGGCCGTGGCTCCAAACCCGTCCACTTTCGGTTTCGACCGGTCCCGGACGGAGGTGAAAAATGCCTGGAGCTCCAGCTGCAGCGGTTCGCCCTTCACGGTTTTTAGCGGAACGAACCCAAGCTCCGGCATCGGGCCCGTTTTTGAGGGAACGAACCCAGAATGCGGTTGCGGTTCTTTGTTTGCAACAAGATCGCCGGGGAGTTCGTTTCGCAAAATGCTGCTTCCGGCGTTGTGGACCGCCAATCGGACTGCGTCCTGACGCTGATAGTCGAGGGAAATGTACTCGCCCGGCTGGAACAGCCGCAGTTTCCGCACTCGTTCGGTGGAAACCCGGCTGGCCGTCAGATTCGCCACGCAGCCGCTCGAAAAGGAAAGCCGGACATTGGCGATGTCGACCCGGTTCGACAGAACGGAGATGCCCGCCGCCCGTATCTCCTCCGGCATCGCTTGCGTGAAGCTCAACACGATGTCCAGGTCATGGATCATTAGGTCGAGCACCACATCAACGTCCAGGCTCCGCGGCGTAAACACGCTCAGCCGGTGGACCTCAAAGAACAGGGGAATGGTTAGCGCACTTTCCAGCGCCGTTACTGCCGGGTTGAACCGTTCCAGGTGGCCCACCTGCAGAATGCGTCCCCGCTCTACCGCCAGCTGCGCCATCCGCTGTCCGGCGGCCGCGGAGTCGGCGATTGGTTTTTCCACCAGCACGTCCACTCCGGCTTCAAGCAGCCTGGTCGCAATCTCCTCGTGGGTAACGGTCGGTGTCGCCACGACGGCGGCGTCGATCCTGCCGGGGAGCTCTGCGATGTCGCTGAAGGCGTGAGATCCAAACTCCTCTGCCAGCGCCCGAGCCCTTTCAATTTGAGGGTCGACAATTCCGGCCAGTTCGACACCGTCCATCTCTCGAATGGCCCGGACATGATTCCGGCCGAAGGCGCCCGCCCCCGCGACGGCAACGCGAAGACTGCTCATCCCTTCTCCTCCAAAGGCGGATAACCCACGATGGCGAGTCCGGCAGCGTCGGCGCGCTTCAACATCTCTTGTTTATCGAGCAGCAGTGTGCGCCCGGCATCCACCGCCATGGCGGTGGTTCCGGTTTCTATCATCGTGTCCACGGTCCCCAATCCTGCGACCGGCACGTCGAAGAGCAAATGCGCCCGGCCCCGCGATGCCTTTACCAGGCGCAAGGGTTTCCCATTGGTCAGTGATGCCGCCCTCCGCAGCATGGCGTCCGTTCCTTCCATGGCTTCCGCCGCCACGCACGCCCGTTCGCTGATGGCGACGCTTTGCCCTACATCCACCGTTGCCAACGCCGTGGCGATGCGCCGGCCGTAGCGAATGTCCGATTCCTCTTCCTTTGTCGGCTTGCGCCGTGTCAGAACTCCCTCGCCTGCCAGCAAGGCTTTCAACAGACGCGTCGAATCCACCAGTTCAATGCCTTCCGAACGCAGCACCTTTTGTATGCCGCCGATCAGCGCCGCGGTGTTCTTTTCGCGCAGTCCGGTCAGCAGCTTGAAAAGGCGCCAATCCGGCTTAATTTCCGAAAACAGGCTGACGTGCTTCACTTGGCCCGTCATCATGACCTCGCTCACGCCCTCCCGCTTGAATACATCGATCACCTTTCCAAGCTGACCGATGTTGACCCAGTCAATGGACGCCGCGTATTTGGCTAGCTCCGGCGATGCCTCATTCTCGATCGCGACGACCGCCACTTCATGGCCTTCGTGCCGCGCCGTCTCGAGCGCCAGCAGCGGAAACCGTCCGTTTCCGGCGATCATTCCATACCGTTCCGCCATGTGCTACTTCAGAAAGCCGCGCTTGGAGTTGCGAATAAATTCCACCAGTTCTCTTACTTCGGGTGTAGGGGAAAGCTCCTCTTCGATACGCGCTAATGCCTGTGTGGTGTTCAGCCCGGCGCGTGTCAGGATACGGAAGGCATTTTGCAGTGTCTCGATGGACTCGTTGGAAAATCCCGCCCGCTCCAGCCCGACCCGGTTCGCTCCAAAAACTTCTGCCTCATGCGGCGAAGCCGTGATCGAGTACGGCAGCACGTTCTGCTTGATCACGCTATAGCTGCCAATGATCGCGTGTTTCCCGATTCGGCAGAATTGGTGGATCGCGGTCAGTCCCCCGATGTTCGCAAAATCTTCCACCGTGACATGGCCGGCAAACGTCACCCCATTTGCCAGAATCGCGTTGTCGTGAATGATTACGTCGTGCGCCACATGAACGTAGGCCATTAAAAGGTTGCCGTTCCCGATTGCGGTCACCATGCCCCCGCCCTCGGTGCCACGGTGAATCGTCACGAATTCGCGGATCGAATTGCCGTTTCCTATCCGCGTCTCGGAACTTTCGCCCTTATATTTTTTATCCTGCGGAGCAACACCGCAGGAACAGTAGGGATAAAAGGTGTTGTCCTCGCCTATGGTCAGTTTGCCTTCCAGGTAGACGTGCGCCAGCAAACGGGTGCGCGCGCCGATCGTGACGCCGGCTCCAACAATGCAGTAAGGGCCAATCTCGGCTTCGGAAGAAATCTGCGCCTGGGGATCAATAATTGCGGTCGGGTGAATTGCCATCCGTCGAGGCCACTTACGCTAGCTGTGGCTCCGCAACGTCCCTCGTCGCGGCAGGCGCGGGGGCCTGGTCGGTGAGCTTGCACATCAGCGTCGCTTCCGCCACCACCTCGTCGTTCACCTTCGCGAATCCCTGCATCTTCGCTACCGTCGACTTCATGCGAAGCATCTTCATTTCGATACGCAGCTGATCGCCGGGAACGACAGGCTTGCGGAACTTGGCGTCTTCGACTGAAGCGAGAAACATGATTTTGCCTTGCGTTCCGGTGTTGAGCTTGGCAATCAGAATGCCGCCCACCTGCGCCATCGCCTCAACAATCAGCACACCCGGCATTACCGGCAGACCGGGAAAGTGCCCATTGAAGTGAGGTTCGTTTACCGTGACGTTCTTCAGCCCGACAATGGAATCGCCGGTCACCTCCAAAATCCGATCCACCAGTAGCATCGGATATCGATGAGGCAGGATTTCACAGATTTCTCGAACGTCCATCGATGTCATGGGAACTGTTATTGTAACAACCGATGCACCCCTTCCTGCGGCATGCGCGCGAAAAACAGCCCGAAATTATCGCCCTGATCCAGGCGATGGTGGAATGCGAGTCGCCAAGCGATTCTCCCGCGGGGGTGAATCGTCTGGTCGATCTCATCGCTGAGCAAACGCACTCGTTCGCCTCGGCCGAGACGATGGAGGCGGAGCCCTACGGACGTCATCTGCGCCTTCAGTTCAAGGTGGGAAGCCGTACTGGGGAAGGGCAGATCCTCGGGCTCGGGCACTCCGACACAGTGTGGCCGTTAGGTACCCTCGACACGATGCCCTGGAACGTTCGCGACGGGCGTCTTTGGGGTCCTGGAGTGCTCGATATGAAGGCTGGCCTTGCTTGCTTCGTTTATGCCGTGAAGACCCTGATCGAACTCGGCATCCCAGCCACCCATCCAGTCGCACTGCTGATTGTTTCCGACGAAGAAGTGGGTAGTCCGGCATCGCGTCCGGTCACCGAAGCGGAGGCGCGGAAGAGCAGCGCGGTTCTTGTTCTGGAGCCGGGCACCGGGTTAACAGGGAAGTTAAAAACCGCACGCAAGGGCGTGGGCCGATATACGGTCGACATCCACGGACGGGCTTCGCATGCCGGGGTGGATTTCGCCGCCGGAGCAAGCGCCATTGTGGAAGCTGCCCACCAGATCCAGAAGCTCGCGGAGTTCACCGATTTGAACCGCGGCACAACCGTCAATCCCGGGATAATCAACGGGGGTACCCGCTCCAACGTGGTTGCCGCACATGCTCGAATCGAAGTAGACGTCCGGCTCGACCGCCTGCAAGATGCGGCCGCGTTGGATAAAAAGCTGCGCTCGCTGGAGCCCCTGGACAAGCGATGTACCTTGACGGTGGAGGGCGGCTTAAACCGGCCGCCTATGGAAAGAACCGAGCCGATCTCAAATCTGTTCCGAAAGGCTCAAGTCATCGGGCGCGAGCTGGGAATCGAACTTGAGGAATCCTCCACAGGCGGCGGATCGGATGGGAACTTTACCGCCGCACTGGGCATTCCCACGCTCGACGGATTAGGGGCTGTCGGCGAGGGCGCCCATGCCTCCAATGAAAGCATTCTGATCGACCGGATCGCCGACCGGACGGCGCTCCTTGCCGGTCTGATCAGTGGCCTGTAACGAAGGCTTGGCGGGTGCGCACCTTCAATTTCCGCCGACGAGTCCTCACAAAAAGAGGGCAGATCCCACTAGGAATCTGCCCTCTTTTTGTGTTTGAGCAAAACGGACGATTAATTTTCGCCGATCGTTAGAATGCTGAGGTCCCGCAGCACGGTCCTATCGCTCTGGACCGTATCGAGTTCTCGTAACACCGTCCTATCGGCATCAACGGTATTCAGCTGCCGCAGCACGGTCATGTTGGCATCCACTGTATTCAGCTGCCGTAACACTGTCATGTTCGCGTCCACCGTACCCAGCTGTCGCAGGATGGTCATATTAGCATCCACGCCACTAGTCGCAGCAGATGCTCCCGAAAGGAAAGCGTTGGGCACCCACACCGCGTCGGGATTGAAGACGGGATTCACATACCACGCCGAGGACACGTCCGCCAAGAGGCTCGCCGCGCCGGACACGCTGTCGTACACCACGGTCGGGGAAAGTGCGGTACCCGATGCAACCGTGTGACTGGCCAACGCGGCCGCCAAGTCCAGGTATCCCGCGCCTACAGTGAAAGGATCGTAGTAGCTGACGAACGATTCGCCCGTTGTGGGATCGGTCGCAGTGCTGGAGCCGGGGAAGTTCTTGTAAGCGGTCAGCATCAGCCTTGCCTTAACTTGATCCGGCGTCAGTGACGGATCAGACTGCAATAGATCTGCCACAGCTCCGGTGACAACAGGGGTCGCCATGCTGGTGCCGCTGAGCGTGAAGTATGCATTCGAGTGCTCGTTGCCATGCTTATCGCTTTGAAAGTAGGAGAGAAGTACAAAATTGCCCGGATTTTGTGTGGCTAACGTTACGGTCGGTTTTGCAAGCAGGGAGACCACTTGGTTACCGGGTGCCACGATGTCGGGCTTCACCACACCGTCTACCAGGGAGGGGCCTTTGGAGCTATAGCTAGCGATCCGGTCATCGGTGCGGTCAAAGGTGTCCATCGGCTTCATGGCGCCGACAGTAATCACGTATGGATCATTGCCGGGTGCGTTGATGGTTCCATAGCCGTTCGTTCCCATTGAGTTGTCACGACCGTCGTTGCCGGCCGCTACCACCACCACAATGCCCGCTTTCCATGCTCGTTCCACCGCTTGGCACAAGGGATCTTGTTTGTAGCTTTCATAAACCGATCGGCCAAGCGACAGGTTTATGACTCGGATTTTATAGGTGTCCTTGATCTGGATAGCCCGGTCGATCGCGGCAATCACACTACTATCCGTTCCAGCCCCATTCTCATCCAGGGCCCTTAAATTGACGATGTTCACCCCTGGAGCGATTCCCTTAAACAGCCTTGTGCAATGCCCGCAACTCGAACTTTTGCCATTGGAGGCGATGATCCCAACTACATGCTGGCCATGTCCAAATAGATCTGGACCATTCCCAGGATCTGCCACATTCCCCTTTTGCTGGAATTCTCCAGTGAAGTCTTCACTGTAGACAACCGAGGCATGCTTCGCCACGTCGCCATTCACGTTCAGGCCACTATCGATAATCGCGACCGTGACGCCAGAGCCGTCCAGACCGCTATTCCATGCAACGCTCGCGTTAATCGCTGCTGCGGCATAATCAGTTTTGGCTTTAAGCGGCCGGTCCGGCGAAATAAAGGCGACATCGGGATCGTCCGCCAAAGCGCTGACTGCATAAGCCGGAAGGCTATATTTGCCTGCTTTGACAGAGGAGAACTTGTGTTTCGTCTTTCCTCCCCAGTTGGATACCTTGTCGTCCTGCTCTTGGCCGGCCGCGTTTTTCCATTGCACGATCACGTCGACCGTCGATGACGGATCTACGTTTTTCAGGTCCTTCGAAACCTTTTCATTCGTGGTGCCAGATCCATAGGCTAGTACCCCCCACAAAAAAAATACCGCGAGTTTTTTCACTTCCGTTTCACTCCTCTTGTAGGCCAGCACCCCTGGAGGTAGTACCTCTCGCGCGGGTTGTCCGGTCGCTCAATTTCCTTATCGGCGGGAATTCCCGATTCCTTTAGGCGAAAGAGGGTACTGTAAGTACTGAAACTGTGGTCTGGGTGGAGGGAATGCGTCGTCTGGATTGGAAGGGCAGGGCCGCAACGGTACAGATCTTCTGTGCTGCCGCTGTTCTATTCCTACTCGCCGGGGGTACCGCGAAGGCGAGCCTTGATCCGGCAAAGGCGCTGACCCAATATATTCATCAATCCTGGCAGGCAGAAACCGGCCTTCCGCAAAGTTCGGTGCTGGCAATCGCTCAAACAGCCGACGGCTATATATGGTTGGGAACCGAAGAAGGACTCGCCAGCTTCGACGGCGTCCGCTTCAATGTTTACGAGAAGCGCAATACCCCTGAACTTCCCAGCAATACCGTGACGGCCTTGCTGGCGGACGGCAAGCAGAACCTTTGGATCGGCACCCAAGCGGATGGACTGGCCCGCCTCAATCACGGACATTTTCAAAAGTTCACGACCGCCAATGGCCTCACCAGCAACTCCATATTGTGTTTTCATGAAGACCATCGGGGCGCTCTCTGGATTGGCACCGATGGCGGCGGGCTGATTCGCTTTCAGAATGGAAAGTTTCACGCCCTCACCAGAACTGCTGGCCTGCCCGATAACGCCGTCTTTTCCATTTCTGAAGATCGGCATGGTGCGCTTTGGATCGGCACACATAAAGGATTGAGCCGGTTGGCGGCAGGCAAATTCACGACGTTCACGACGAAAGATGGATTGGGCAGCGATTATATCCGTTCAACCCTGGTGGACCGGGACGGAAGCGTCTGGGCTGGGACAAACGGGGGCGGACTATGCCGCCTGTCCCTAGGTGGGATTACCTGCCTCACACAGAAGGACGGCCTGACCAGCAACACAATCATGTCTGTGCTGCAAGACCGGGAGGGCACCATCTGGATTGGAACGGCCGACGCCGGCTTAAATCGGATGGTCAAAGGGAAGATCACGCTGTTCACCCAACAGGAGGGTTTCTCCGGCAACGGCGCTAGTTCTCTTTTCGCGGACGCCGAAGGAAATCTGTGGATTGGAAGTGATGGTGGCGGGCTCCAATGCCTTAAAGATGGCGCCTTTACCACGTACTCCAAGCAGGAGGGCCTGGTAAGCGATTCGATACTGCCGGTCTACGAAGATCGGGATGGGGCCTTATGGATCGGT
This sequence comes from Bryobacteraceae bacterium, assembly GCA_035475295.1. GTDB lineage: Bacteria > Acidobacteriota > Terriglobia > Bryobacterales > Bryobacteraceae > Bog-105. Next base: position 37,472 of record DATIMM010000129.1, on the reverse strand, counting down.
TCCGAGGACGGCGTAAACCGCATGAAGGACGGGCGCATCACCACGTACACGACGAAAGAGGGCCTGCCTGCCAACCTGGTGCTCTCGATTGCGCAAGACGGTCACGGCTCCATTTGGGCTGCCACTCGCCACGGACTTGCCCGGCTTGTGGGGGACCGCTTCCAGGCTTTAAAGCAGGAGGGCAATCTTCCGGCTGATGCCGCGGGCGTTTTGTACACCGATCACAGGGGAGATCTCTGGGCCGGAACACGGGGCGGGCTTAGCCATTTTGACGGCACGCACTTTACTACCTACACCAGTCACGACGGCCTGTCCAATAACTTCGTGCTTGCGATCTACGAAGACCAAGACGGTGCTCTGTGGATCGGAACCAGCGGGGGCGGCCTCAATAGATTCAAGGACGGCAAGTTCTCTCACTACACCACCCATGACGGTTTGTCGAGCGACGTTGTCTGGTCGATCTATGAGGATTCCGACCGCACGCTCTGGCTGGGAACCAGCGGTGGCGGGCTAAGCCGGTTCGCGCATGGCAAATTCACGAACTACACGAGCAAGCAGGGCCTGTTTGACGATTCGGTGCTTCAGGTGCTCGATGATGGGGCTGGCCATCTGTGGATGAGTTCCAACAAGGGCATTTTCAGCGTCGGCAAGGACCAACTAAACGCCGTGGCCAACGGGTCTGCCAGCAGCATTGCGTGCACCTCTTACGGGGTGCAAAACGGGATGAAAAACCGTGAATGCAATGGTGGATTTCAGCCCGCGGGCTGGCGAATGCGAGACGGCCGCCTTTGTTTTCCAACCATGAAAGGCGTCTCGATTGTAGACCCGTTGCGCCTTGCGCGGAGCATCCATGTCCCCTCCGTTGTGATCGAACAGGTTTTGATCGACGGAAAAGACACGGCTACGGATCGGCCTTTGGTGATTCAACCGGGGACCAGAAAGCTGGACTTTCAATTTACAGGGCTAAGCTTCGTTGCTCCCGAGAAGATCCAGTTTCGCTACATCCTGGAAGGATTCGATCGGGAGTGGACGGAAGCCGGAACCCGTAGAACTGCCTACTACACCAACGTTCCTCCAGGAACGTACACGTTTCGCGTCCTCGCTAGTAATGACGGCCAGGCGTGGAGCCCCCGTGGGGCCGTGGTCTCGATTACGCTTGAACCGCATTACTACCAGACGCCCGTATTCTACTTTTGCGTTGTGCTCCTGGTAGGAGGGCTCGGGTTTGCCGTTCACCGGCTGCACGTCAGAAACCTAAAGCAGCGGGAGCGAAAACTATCCGCGCTCGTAGAGGAGCGTACCGCTGTCATTCAAGAACGGGAAAGAGAACTGCGCCAGTCCCGCGATGAGCTCGAGCTAAGGGTACAGGAACGCACTCAGGAACTGCGTGAGCTGAACCGTTCGCTGGAACTCGAGATTTCCGTTCGCGCGCTCGCCGAGCAGAAAGCTGAGATGGCCAGCAAGGCGAAGAGCGAGTTTCTGACGAACATGAGCCACGAGATCCGGACGCCCATTAACGGCATCATGGGAATGACGGACATTACGCTGGGCACGAAAATAGACGAGGAACAGCGGGAGTATCTGGAAATGATCAAATCCTCGTCCGACTCGCTCCTTGCGATTGTGGACAACATTCTCGATTTCTCGAAACTCGAAACGAGCAAGCTGGTCTTGGAACCCGCACCCTTCAACCTGCAAAGCCTGATAGCGGACCTTTCTAGCTCGGTAGCCGAGCAAGCGGCGCAGAAAGGGTTGTCATTCACTGCAGAAGTAAATCCCGCGGTTGCCGGTATCCTTCTGGGAGATGCGGCACGGCTGCACCAGGTGCTTTCGAACCTGCTTGACAACGCGCTGAAATTTACTAAGCAGGGGCAAATTCGATTGATGGTTGAACTGGAAAACCGCCATCCCAACGAAGTCGTTCTGCATTTTGCCGTTAGCGATACGGGAATTGGAATCGCCGAAGAAAAGCGCGAGGCCATATTTCAGGCCTTTTCTCAAGCCGACAGCTCTTCCACCCGGAGATACGGCGGGACCGGGCTTGGGCTCACGGTCTGTTCTCACCTGGTGCGCCTGATGCACGGAAAGATCTGGGTGGAGAGCCGTCCCGAAGCGGGAAGCACGTTCCACTTTACCGCCCGGTTTGCGCTTGTGCCGGAACACGATCGCCTCGCCTATCAGGGGGTCCAACACCACTGAGCCGCATGAGAAACTAGTAGTTTGCGGATTGTAGGTGACGGCCTTTATTACGCTATTGGCTCCATTGCCGTCGGAGCATTGTTGTCCTATTTTTTAACTCCCTACGCTGGGCTGCCTTTCTACGCGCTGGCGGCATTTTGCCTCTATTTCTTTCGGGATCCGGAGCGGATCCCGCCCCCCGGCGATGTGATGCTGGCACCGGCCGACGGCAAGGTTGTGGCGGTACGCCAGGTGGAGTCCGGCCAGATCCGAATCAGCATTTTTCTGAACATCTTTAACGTGCATGTGAACCGGACGCCGATCCCCGGTACGGTCTCCGACGTTCAATATCAGAAGGGCAAGTTTCTGGTGGCGAGCCATGAGGCAGCGTCGCTGGAGAACGAACAGAATACGTTGGTGATCGAGGGCAAGGGCACCCGTGTCGTCTGCCGGCAGATTGCGGGACTGATTGCCCGGCGAATTGTTTGCTATAAACGTCCGGGGGACTTCGTGAACGCAGGCGAACGGATCGGCTACATCAAGTTCGGGTCGCGGGTGGACGTGATCTTCGGCCCGGAATGGTCCGCCGCCATCAAGGTTGGGGACAAGGTCTCGGCGGGAACAACGGTGCTGGCCCATCGAAACACCCTAGGGGAAAGCCAGTGAGCACCGTTCCCCCAGGGCCGAATCTTCCGGTGCCAACTGTAGTAAAACGAAGGCCGCGGCGAGCCGCTTATGCGCTGCCCACTCTGTTTACCAGCGGTAATATTTTTCTTGGCTTTCTCGCGGTCTTGCAGGCTTTTGAAGGTGCATTGCAGGCGCGCGGCGGCGATTTTGGCTCCAATCCGCACTTTGCCATTGCGGCCAAGGCTTTAGGGATCGCAGTCTTTTTCGATGGACTGGATGGACGCATCGCACGAATGACCAATACGGTGAGCGACTTCGGCCGTGAACTCGACTCCATGGCCGATGTAGTCACTTTTGGAATTGCCCCGGCTGTTTTGGCGTTTGTCTGGGGCGTGTTCTTCGTGATTTCACCAGAGGGAAACCAGTTGCTCAGTCATCTCATCCGGGCTGGCTATGTCGTGGTCTTCTTTTATCTGCTCTGCGGGGCGGTCCGGCTGGCGCGGTTCAATGTGCAAACGAATCCCAAGCCGAAGAATCCAGGGCGTCCTGATCGCAAATACTTCGTCGGCATGCCCATTCCCGCGGCAGCCGGGTTTATTGCGGCCGTTGTATTCATGGATACCAGTCCGGTGCGTTCGTTCGTGTTCTCGATCCTTTGGCTTGTCGCGATCTGTGCAGTCGCGCTGCTGATGGTGAGTACCTGGCGCTACCCGAGTTTTAAACAGATCAGCACGTCGCAGCCGCGCTCGCCGCTGGTGGTTTTGCTTATAGGCGTGATCGGTATCTTTATTTGGAATTGGCCGCAGCCGGTCCTGCTTTCGATGGCATTGGTGTACGTTTCCAGCGGCATTTGTATTCGTATCGGCGGAATCATTCGCAGGCGCATGAAAGCACGCTCGATGAAGGCAGTCCCGGAGCAGCAAGTTGGGTAAATCGAACAAAAGAACAAAGGCGCCGCAGTTTGCTCTGGTTGGCGCCGAGACATTGCTCGGGCGCGAGTTGCAGGAAGTCCTGGAACGCAGGAATCCGGGCATCTTTCTCGTGCCGTATGCCTCCACCGGCGAAGGCAACTTCGGCGAAGAGCATGGTGAAGCCGTTTATCGTGAGGCCTTGGAGATACAGTCTGTACGGGATGCCCAAGGGGTTCTGGTAGCCGGCTCCGAGGCGGGCGCGATGAAGGCCTTCCGCCTGTTTCAGGAGGTGAATGCCGGGGCATCCGGCCCGAAGAATATTCTCATCGACTGCACCGGGCATCTTGACTGCCAGGAGCAAGCTCGAATCGTTGCGCCACTGTTGGAACATCCGGCTCCGGCAAAGCCCGGTGACTTGCTGGTCCTGGCGCACCCGGCAGCCAGTGCGCTGGCTCTCGTGCTGACCAGGCTTGCCCGTCATGCGCAATTGCGACGTGCCGTAGTGCAGATCTTTGAGCCCGCGAGCGAACGCGGTAAACGCGGCATTGCCGAGCTTCATCAGCAAACGACGGGCCTGTTGTCCTTCAAGCCGCTCGACAAGGAAGTGTTCGACAACCAGCTCAGTTTCAACCTGCTGGCGCAGTACGGCGCGGAAGCTCCCCAAAAGCTCTCAGCGGTGGAACGGCGCATCGAGGTGCATCTCGCGACGCTGCTGAGCCGCGGGTCGTCTGCGGAGCCTGTACCTATGCCATCGCTTCGGCTGATACAGGCGCCTGTCTTTCACGGCTACAGCATTTCAGCCTGGGTGGAGTTTGAAGGCAGAGCCAACGCCACCGAACTGGGAGAGGCACTGGCGTCCGCCCAGATTGAGGTGCGAAGGACGGAGGATGAAGCGCCGACCGGCGTAGGCGCGACCAGCCAAAGCGGTTTGATCGCGGGCGATATTCGCGTGGACACGAATAATGCATCTGCGGCCTGGTTCTGGATTGTCGGAGATAACCTACGCTTGACCGCCGATGGAGTCGCCGATATTTTGGCTGAGATTGAGACAGACCAGCAGTGACCAGACGTAACTTCTTTTTAGTCTCGAACCTCGCTGTAGCGGCGCTGCTGTCTTCCTGCGGCTATCATGTGGGCGGCAGAGCGGACCTGGTTCCCAAAAGCATCCAGACCATCGCCATCCCTGCCTTTCAAAATGCGTCCGTTCGCTACAAACTTACCGATCTGCTGCCGCGTTATATCTCGCGCGAATTTATCGCTCGTACACGGTTCAAGATCGAAGACGACCCGAGCGTTGCCGATGCCGTTTTGAATGGCACCGTGAATGCTGCCACCATCTATCCCACCGTCTACGATCCAGTCTCGGGCAAGGCCACGAGCATGCAGGTCACGATAATCCTGAGTGTTACACTTCTCGAGCGCGCTACGGGCAAGGTGCTGTATTCAAACCCTGGTATGGTAGCCCACGCGAGCTTCGACATCGCGGCGTCGAATATTCTGGGAGCACCAGGCTCTCCGGCGAACAACGACCAGGTCTCCGCGCACCAGTTTTTCGACGAGAGCGGCCCCGCATTTGAGCGTGTGGGGCGGGATGTGGCCCGCGACATCGTCTCGAATGTAGTCGAGAATTTCTAAAGAGGCGGGCGTAAACAATGACACCCGAACAGTTCCTGGCCCGCATCGAAAAGCAACCCTTAGCGCCGGCCTATCTGTTTTTAGGGCAAGAAGGCTACCAGCGCCGCCTCTGCAAGGATGCGCTCATCAGGCGTATGTTGTCTGAGGACGCGCGTGAAGAGGGCCTGACACAAGTCGATCTGGAGAATGCTGCGTTGGCGGAGGTCCTGGACGATGCACGCTCGTTGTCGCTGTTCGCAAAAGACCGGCTGATCTGGGTCCAGAGTGCCGAACTTGCGTTGCCGCGACGTCTGACGGGCGGCGATGACGGCGACGAGACGCCAAAGGGCAAAGACTCGGGACTGGCTGCCTATTTGAAAGCGGCCACGCCGGGAACCGTGCTGGTATTTGAATGCAGCCGGTACGATTTCACCGGCGACGACCGGACCAAGCTGGAGCGGGTGGAAAAGTTCTATTCCGCTGTTCCTGTCTCGGTCGAATTTCGCCACTTTACGCCTGAATCGAGCCGGTACCTGGCGCAGGAGCTGGCTGCGAAGCACATGCTGAAGATCGGCGGCGCGGAGCTGGCCACGTTGCTGGATGCCGTGGCGGGAGATGCGAGCCGTCTTGCGGCCGAGATTGAAAAGCTATCCCTGTTTGTGGGAACCGAGCGCAAAGTATCGACCGAGGACCTGCAGGCACTGGTTCCCAATGCGGCGCAAAGCACGATCTTTGCGCTGGTGAACGCGTTAGGACGACGAGACCGGCCAGGGGCTTTGCGATCGCTGGATATTTTGGTCCGCGAGGGCGAATACCTTCCCTTGGCTCTTACCTTCTTAAGCACGCAGTTTCGACTCGCGCTGGCGCTAAAGGAGGCGCGTATTACTTCGTCCCAGCAGGCCTTGGGATTTTTTTCGAAGATGGGAGTTCGCATGTGGCGCGAGCGCGCGGAGCAAATCGGCGCCACCGCTGCTGCGTTCACAACGGAGCGGCTCAGCAAGGCGGTCGCGATGATCTACGAGACCGATAAAAAGTTCCGCGAAGGATACCGGGACGATCGCGTGATCATGGAAACGCTAGTGGTTGGAATGACCAGCTAACGTACTCTGCCGCCGGCGCCATTCGAAGAGTACGACTCCGGTCGCCACGGACACGTTCAGTGAAGAAACCTCTCCGGCCATCGGGATGCGGACCAAAACATCGCAGTGCTTTTGAACGCCGTGATGCAGCCCCTTTCCTTCGCCCCCGAGGACGAGAGCGGACGGGGCGGCGTAATCCACTTTGTCATAAAGTTCGGTGCCCCGTTCGTCCAGGCCATAGATCCAGAATCCCTTTTGTTTCAGTTGCTCCAGCGTCTGGGTAACGTTAGTGATGCGCACGACCGGCAAATATTCCAGCGCTCCTGCGGCGGCCCGCGCAACGGTTTCGGTGAGGGGCGCCGACCGCCGCTCAGGGGTTACCACTGCGTCCGCTCCGGCCGCATGCGCTGTTCGGACGATCGCTCCCAGATTGTGAGGATCCTCCACGCCATCCAGAATCACAAGCAGCTTGGCGCGGTCTACGACACTATCCAACTCGCTGTACCCATGAACGGCTCCGAAGGCAATCACACCTTGATGGGAAACGCCCTTACTCGTCCGGTCCAGCAGTTCGCGAGGCTCAAAACGCACAGGTACGGAGTGTGCGCGGCACAACTCCACGATCTCTTGAATACGCGGACCAGCACTCCCTTTCGCAATTACTACTTTGTCGAGTGGACGTTGCGCGCGAAGCGCCTCTCGCACGGGATGAATGCCGAGTGTCAATCGCATTGATCTGCCGTATTCGCCGCGGCTCGGTCAGGCGTGGATTGGGATTCCTCCAACTGTTCCAGGAGCGCCTGCGCGGCATATTGACCGGCCGCTTTCTTGGAGGACCCTTCTGCCCGCGCCTTGAGACTCTCTCCCACATGCACTTCCGCGGTAAACATCTTCGCGTGCTCCGGACCAAACGAACCCAGCATTTTATAAGCCGGTTCCGGCAGTCCAAGCTCCTGCGTCTTTTCAAGCAGCAATCCTTTGAAGTTCAGCAACTCGATGGATTCCGCATTGCCGGGCTCCGGCAGGACGTCCAGGACATGCTGCTTTATCAGGCCTTTTGCCGCCTCAATCCCGCCATCCAGGTGTATCGCCGCGATAAGTGCTTCAAAGGCATTCGCTAGCAGTGTTTTTCTGCCCCGGCCGCCATTGCGCTCCTCTCCTCGACCCAAAAGTAAATGGTCACCGAGGCCGATGAGTAGCGCGCACCTGTGCAGATGTGCCGCGCTGACCAGATGAGACTTCCACTTGGACAGCTGTCCCTCAGGCTCCGCGGGATGGCGGAGAAGCAGCGCTTCGCTTACGACAAAACCCAGGATGGAATCGCCCAGAAACTCCAATTGCTCGTTATCGGCGCTTTCGGAGAGGGTGGAGGCCCGATCGGAAAGCCAGGACCGGTGCGTTAATGCACGCTGCAGCAGTCGTCGGTCACGAAAGCGGTACCCGATCTTGCTTTCCAACTCCTCGAGTGAGGATCTAGTGGGTACCGCCATAGCGTGCTTGGACTGTCTGCCCGTGTCCTGTTATTTTGCGGGCGGAGCTGGAGTTGCTGCGGTGGGCGCCGCCTTCAGCTTCGTTGCCGCATCCTTCTGCTGTTGGGCAAACTGCTTCACGGCCGGGGGAGCATCAGCCATCGCCAGCACTTTGTCTGCTGTCGCAATAGCGTCATCGTACTGCTTTGCTCCGTTATAAGCCTGTGCCAGCCGAGCCGTGGTGACCGCATTTGGCTTCGAATACTCGCTCAAGGCGGTCTTCAGGTTGTTGATGGCGTCCGGATATTTCTTATCGACTGCTGCCGCCATTCCTAAGGCCTCATGCGCCTGGGCTGTGAGATCTTTCTTCATGTCGGGCCATTGGTCAGCGGGAATTCCGGCGGGCGGAGCGGAAGTGGTCTTCAGAAGGTCCAGGGCCTTGTTGGCGTACGTGTTCACTTTCTGAAGGCTCTTGGCCTTATCCAGATCGTTTTCGCGCGTGTGCTGGGCGATTTCCTGCGCCATCGTGTCGTAGGCCTGGATGTCATTGGGATCGGACTGAACCGCCCGTTCGCCCCAGACGATCGTCTGGTCGTAGTCGCCCTTTCGCACTTCTGCATCCATGGCCATGTTGAGCAGCATATTCTTGTACTCGGTATCCTGGAAATTTTCCAGTACCTCGTTGATGGCTTGAACCTCAGCGTCCGGATTGTTCTGCTGTGCTGCTGCCTGGACCTTCTGCAGGGCCTGGACTTCTTTCTGCGATTTGGGTTTGGGTCCCTGTGCTGCTGCTGCGGGCTGCTGTTGAGCAAATAGGGGTACGGCAACCGCGAAGGCGGCCGTAGCAAAAACGGCTGATCGGATTCTCATTGTTCTTTATCTCCTTGGGAAGAAGAGCTTTGCAATCCCCTCTGGGCGGCTTCGTGCGCCTTCTCGGAGGCGCCAGGGATGGCAAGCGCTAGTTTGAATTGGTTGTTGGCCTTACCGGGGTCTCCAGCCGCGAGTGCAAGCCGGCCGAGATAGACGTGAGACCAGGCGGTAATCACCGGGTTCGGATCGGCATCGGCCGTGCGTTGAAACAAATCCAGGGCCTCGTCCTTCTTGTTCTGCTGGACAGCGATCCTGGCGAGTCCGTAGTATGCTCGGCCCTGCATTGCCTTATCGGTAGTCTGCTCAAAGACTTTGCGGAAAAGCTTTTGGGCATTGTCGAAGTCGTGCTGTTCGTACAATCCTTCGGCTGTCTCCAGCGATTCCTCGGCCGGATTCAGTTGCATAGCCGCAGGTGGAGCCACCACGCGGGCAGGGATGGACTGGACGAACTCCACTTCCTTTAGACGCTTTTGTTCCTTTCGTACATCAATCGCATTAATCAGATCTGGGTAGTAGATCCGCAGCGCCTCATCCTGTTTCTCGTAAAGCGGTAACAGGTTCGCAAATGCAGCGGTAAGAACGAACCCTTCCCGCATCGCCTCGTTCACAAACGCCGACTTCTTTTCGGCGTTCCCGTGGATCAAACGGCTGTCGATCGCCTTGATGAGGGATTTCGTTACCAGGAGCGAAAAGTTGTCTTTATATTCCAGGGGAAGCGCGGGCGCTTCCTGCGCATATTTGTCCAACACCTTCTTTTGCTGGATCAGCGCGCTGTAGCGAAAGGTGAGCGGATCGAGCAGATAGGACAGGTACGCATCGCGAATCTCATCTACCACCGGGGCATTGGTCGGCGTGATCACGATGTAATAATCGTTGCGGTAGCTCCTGACCTGGACCTGATCGGGTGCGGCGAGCAGATCGATATAGATCTGAAACCGCCGGCCGAGCGTTCCGTTGCCGGACGGGTTCCGCGCATATCCATTTGCCTCGAACAGGGTGTTGATCACCGCGTCCTGATATTCAGAGATCGCCGCTGTGTACGCTGGTTGCGACCTTTTCCATAAATCCCCCAGATTGGCTTCCTTATAGAAGCGCGCGAGAAGGGGACTGAATCCGCGCAGTGGCTCCACATCGGGAGGCACTCCGGTGTCCGGCAAAGCGAAGGCAGGTGCTCCTCCCGCAACCAGTGCGAACGAGATGTACTGGCTCAGGTTTGCGGTGTCGTTACCGGTTTTGTGGGCTCGATAGAACTCCTTCAACTCGGGAAGGCAGGGAATGTTCTTCTTCTGCAGTTCGGCCCGGATCTGGTTGCGAACCTGGAAGCGGGCATTGAGCGGAGAATCGAGCCCCGCATCGTAACCTGCGTCGTTGATGGCCGCCAAAGTGTAAAACAGCGTGGCATTTACTCCGAACTCGTTCTCGCCGCCACCCGTTTGGGCCGGGGCGGAAAGGGCGAGCACAGTGAGCAGAAGGGAAAGAAGGGTGAGGGCAGGGCGACGAGTCAAAACAACCTTTTTAATGAAGACTAAGCTTATTTACTTAGCCTCAGTTTAGCCTAGTTGGGTGTGTTTCCCCTTGAATCAATTTGGCGGGAACCCTCATCCATGTAACAGAGACGCTTATGGCAGGTAATAACACTCTCACATTTACAGATGCAACTTTTGACAACGAAGTACTGAATTCGGACCAGCCCGTACTGGTCGATTTCTGGGCGGAGTGGTGTGGACCATGCCGCATGATGGCTCCGACCGTCGATCAAGTCGCAGCCGATTACTCGGGAAAGGTAAAGGTTGGCAAGCTGGATGTAGATTCTAACCAGCAGACGGCGGCCCGTTACGGGATCCGCGGTATTCCTACACTATTGCTTTTTAAGGACGGAAAGATTGTGGAGCAGAAAGTTGGGGCCATCGGCAAACCCGAGTTTCAGAAGATGCTCGATTCCAATCTGTAAGCTACCGGCAGAGCTCCTCGTATTCTCAAGTTAATAAGGATTTAGCAGGTAAGGCACTTGGATTCCAAGTGCCTTTTGCTTTTGGTGCCCCCGCATACCGCCCCGCGGCAACCAAACGTTTGGCTGAGGCTCCTTCCCGCCTTCCGGCCACCGTTCATTCCGCCGTGCGGTAGTACCGGAAGTACTACTGGCCTGAGAGCCTTGACGGAATGGAGCGTCGCCCGGTGTATGCCGCCGGCCGGGAGCGCGCCCTATGCTACCTCCCTTAGAAAAAATTCGTTCACCCCTAAACTTTTTCCGCCCTTCTGCCGATAACGTTTACGAGACTGGCACGAGATTGGAATCAATACAGTGGGACGAATCAAAACAATCAGCAAAGTAATCATCGCCGATGCGAATGTTCTCTTCCGGCGAGGTTTAAGCACGATGCTTTCCGCCAAGGAGGGCATCGTGGTGGTGGATGAGGCCTCCGGCATCGAAGAAGCGCTAATCAAAGTGCGGTCTCTGGCACCTCACATTCTCATCATGGATTTAGCAATGCTCAAAACAAACTCTCGGGACTCGACTATTGCGATTCGGCAGACCCAACCTGCTACGGCGCTTCTGTGCCTGGCCGGCCAGGACGGTGACGAAGAACTGGAAACCGCCATCGGCGCGGGGGCCCAGGGTTATATGCGAAGGGACAGCGAGCCCGCGCGCATCGTCGCCGCCGTGGAACGGATTGCGCAGGGCGGAGGAGACACGAACGCACTCGGCGTTTCGAGCATTGTCCCGGACTTGCAGGCCCTTGCGAAGACGAACAGCCGGTATGCGCGAGCGACGCCTTTGACGCTTCGTGAACAAGAAGTAGTCCGGCTGCTGGCCGACGGTAAAACTGTGCGCGAAGCTGCATTGGAGTTGTCGCTCAGCATTAAGACAGTGGAAGCGCACAAGCTGAACCTGATGCGCAAGCTAGACATTCACAACCGGGCAAGCCTGGTGGAATATGCGGTCCATAGCGGACTGATTACGGCCTAGACCTTCCGTAGTGTTGGCCGAGAAGACTTGCTACTCTTCCATTGGGAGCAATTATCTCGGACATGCGGAAATTCTTTTGGGGCGTTCTGGTCGGCCTGATCGCCACCGTTCTCGGTTTGGTGATCATTGTTCTGGCGGTCGTCCGCCTCGCTGCCCACAAGCAGCCGACCATAGCTGCCAATTCGGCGCTCGTGCTTGCTTTGGAAGGTAATGTTCCGGAAGCGAACGCGGTCGACATTCCGATCCCATTTATCCAATCTCAGGCAAACCCTGCTGTCCATGACCTTTGGAGTTCTCTGCGGGAAGCCGCTCGCGATCACCGCATCAAAGCGATCGTCCTCCAACCTAAACGATTGCTGATCGGATGGGGCAAGCTCGAAGAGATTCACGAAGAACTGCTGGATTTCAAGAAGTCCGGGAAGCCTGTTTACGCCTTCTTGCAGGGCGCAGGCTCGAAGGAGTATTATCTTGCCTCGGTCGCCGACAAGATTTATATGTCCCCTGACGACATGCTGGACGTGAAGGGTTTGCGGCTGGAAGCGATGTATTTCAAGAACACGCTCGACAAGCTGGGTATCACGGTTCAGGTGGATCACATCGGACGCTACAAGGATGCCGGCGATATTCTCACGAAAACGAACATGTCACCGGAGACGCGCGAGGTTCTCAACCAGGTGCTCGATCAGCTTTACGGCGATTTTTGCTTTACCGCCGCCGCGGGACGGCATAAAACGCCCGACCAGATGCGCGCCCTGGTCGATCAGGGTCCGTTCCTTGCCAACGATGCCAAGTCAAACGGCTTAGTGGACCAGCTTGGCTATGAGGATGAAGTGTACTCCGATCTGAAAAAAAAGGTTGGTGTGCAGAATCTCAACAAGACGAATATCAAATCCTATTACCGTGCCGTTCCTGAGCGGGGCGACCGCATTGCCGTGCTGGTAGGGCAGGGCGACATCATCAGCGGCCAGCCCGATGGTGCGTTTGCCAATAACCAAGTCATTGCTTCGGCTGCGTTCGCGAAAGTGATCCGCCAGGTTCGAGACGACAAGAGCATCAAGGGCGTGATCCTACGAGTTGACTCTCCTGGCGGGGATAGTGTCGCCTCCGATGAAATTCTGCATGAGCTGAAGCTGTTAAGCGCACGGAAGCCTCTCGTCATTTCCATGTCCGATGTCGCGGCTTCAGGAGGCTACTTCATCTCCGTCACGGGAGATCCCATCCTGGCCTATCCCAACACAATCACCGGCTCCATTGGCGTCCTCTACGGGAAGCCGACTATACGCGATCTGTACGGCAAGCTGGGCATCAGCGAAGAAACGTTGATGCGCGGTAAGTTTGCCGACATCGACTCGATTTCTTCGCCGCTTACCGATGCCGAGCAAGCGAAGTTGCATCAATCAATCGAAGTCACCTACAAGTCGTTTGTCGCGAAGGTAGCGGCGGCGCGAAAAAAGAACTACGATCAGATCGATGCTCTTGCGCAGGGCCGTGTGTGGATGGGAACGCAAGCCCGTCAGAATGGCCTGGTCGATCAGCTTGGGGGCCTGGATAGTGCCGTTTCTCTGGTCCGCCAAAAGGCGAGGCTGTCGGGTACGGGCGAGACGGACCTGATTGTGTATCCACCCAAGCGCAGCCTGTTTGAAGTTCTGACCAGTTCGTCGAACCAGGATGTGCAGGAGGCTATCGTCGAACGGAAGATTCGCCAGACCTTACCGGGGCTGCCCAGTCGGGCGCTTCTGCAGGGCGGCCTGTTACGGATTCTGCCTTATCAGCTGTCCATCCAGTAACCTGCGGCCGTCGATTGCTTAGAACGCAGCCGCGGAGCAGATTCCGTTGTTGACCAAAGAGGTCTGCATCTTCGCCAGGGCGCTCTTGTGGATCTGGCATACCCGGCTCTCGTTGATGCCGAGAATGCGGCTGATCTCTTTCAACGTCATTTCGCGCTCGTAGTAGAGCTCCACAACCTGCTGATAACGTTCCGGGAGAAGCTTCATCGCCTTTTGCAGCTTCTCGTTCATCTGTGACTTAGCGACGGTCTGGCCGGGGCAGTAGTTGGGGGAGGCGGCCAGTTCTCTTGCCGGCTGGTCCTCTCTTTCGATCGCTTTCGCTTGTACCGCGGCCATGCCCAGGCTGCGGAAGTCGACCATTAAATTTTGCCAACGTTGCGAACTCAATCCCATGGCGGCGGCGATCTCGGCATCCGTGGGCACTCGGTCATATTGTGCCGTCAGGTCCCGCGTAACGCTCTCCACCTGCTTGTAACGCTTCCGGAGTTCCCTGGAGGCCCAGTCCTGCTGACGCATGCTATCGAGGATCGCTCCGCGGATGCGATGCTTGGCGTACGCCGGAAACGCAATTTCGGTCCCTTCCTGATACTTGGTAGCCGCTTCCACCAGACCCATCGTGCCGGCATGGACCAGGTCATCGAGTTCCACGTGAACCGGCAGCGTCCTCTGCACGTGAGACGCAATCGCTGTGACAAGCGACAGGTGCTCAATGATCAGCTCGTCGCGACGGGAAAAATCCCTTTGCGTCTCAGGTTTATCGAAAGCTTTTTGGGTGGCGGTGGCGTTCACTTGTTTTCTCCTGCTTCGGGCCTTTGCCCTCGGCGCCTTACGCCGTAAGAAAAGGCAGGTGGAAAACCAGGAGAAAAACGAGATGTCTAAGGTGAGGCTAAGTCATTGGACAGAAAGAGCTTGTAAGTGCAACGGGCCCGTCTTCATGGGAGCGGTGAACCTCAAAATCGTGTTCGTACGGCCTTTAAGGGCCTGTTTTGTTTCTGTCTGGGTTTCAAACTGAAACGACGCGATCCAAACTGAAACGCAGGAGAAAATCAGGGGATTGGTGGCGCGAACGGCTTTACGTCAGATTGTTCCTAAGCCGGTCTAACACCCGCTTATAACGAGCCGTAGCGAACCTGTGCCTAGCTGGCGTGCCTGCGATAGGGCAAAGCCATAGGAACGGCCCGTCCTGGAGCTTTACGGGCGATTCCCGGCGCCTGGTCGCCTTTAGCTGGGCTTAGGTGAGCGCCGAGGATCTGGACTGGCTTGTTCGGACATTGGGCGCACGCGGAGTGCCGCAGGACTACCTGATCGGTCAGTTCGGGGCTCATGAGCAGGTCCGTGATGTTAATGCCGAGCTTCTCGAGCAGACGGTCGCCAAGTTCCGGGCTGAGCTTTCGAGCTCCCTTGAGCACGTTGTGAATTTGCGGCTGGGAGATGCCTAAAATTCTGGCCAGTCCCCGCTCTGTGAAATCGCCGTTGTGTATCCGTCCATTTACCAGTCGAATCAGGCGTATCTGGAGATCTCCAAATGTGACCTTTTCAGAGCTCGGGTTTGATTCCACGGTGAAATAGGGTCCCTATTATTGCAAAAAACTTATCCTTTTTACATGATCTCATCCAGAAAAGTCTTATGCCGTAAGCCTAATGTATGTAGGGATTTGTGAGGAATTTGACAGAATATTCTCACTTCTGGTGAGAAAAAATTTCATGAGATTGTTGACCGAATTCGAATTCAATTTATCGTGAATTCAGTACCGGCGAACGAAACACCCCAAATGGTTCGCAGAGGTTGGAGAAGGAAAAAAAATAAAATGCAGTGGACTCGTACAGAAACTCTCGCTCTTGCCCAGCAGTCATGCTCGTTGTGTTACGGACTGGGCCTTCGGCCCGGCCGCTCCGGGGTGTCAACCCCTTGCAATTGCGTATTCCGCGCCATCTTCCGCGCTTGCTACGCGCGATTCAAGCAATGCGCTTCGAAAGAGAAGCACATCAGCCGCGTTTCACTCGAGGCAAATCCTGGACGTCAACGGAAAAATGTTTGGGGCCGCAAGGATGAAGAGTATATGGCCGACTTTGTTCTGGTGAGCCGGCGCACGCTGAGCGAGTACGAATATAAGGTGTTCAAATATCACTTCCTGCTAGGGGCTGACTGGAAGCTGTGTTGCCGCAAGCTGGGCATCGACCGCGGCGAATTTTTCCACGAGGTGTACCGCGTGCAGCAAAAGCTGGGGCGCACGTTCCGCGAATTGGAGCCCTACGCCTTGTTCCCGCTGGACGAGTACTTCCACGGCACACAAAAAATTCCGGTGGAAATGCCCTCCTCGTATAAGGTCGAGACCAGCGCGCCCGCAACCACCCGAACCGTTCTGAAGTTTCCCGTCAAGCGCGCCGCTTAATTAGTTCAGTTCCAACTTCCGCGAATACAGAAGGCCAGGCCTGGGTGCTTGGCCTTTTTTTATGGACTTCCATCGGCCCGCCGCTTTTGAAAGAAATTAGCCAGCAGTTCCACGGCCTCCACCGCGAACAGTCCTTCTTCGACTTCGACACGGTGATTCAGCAGAGGTGAATCGACAAGCCGGAATTTACTGCGAACCGCTCCGAAGCGCAGATCGCGTGCCGCGAAGACCAGCCGCGAGATGCGGGCCGACACAATAGCCCCGGCGCACATCACGCACGGCTCCAGGGTCACGTACAGCGTTGCGTTGATCAACCGGTAATTGCCGGTGTGCGCTGCCGCTTGCCGTATAGCCTCCATTTCGGCGTGCGAAGTCGGATCGTTACACGATATAGGACGATTCCATCCCTCTCCGATGACGGCTTCGTTCTGTACGACGACGGCTCCTACGGGTACTTCGCCCGCCGCCTCAGCCTGTCGGGCAAGCCAAAGCGCGCGGCGCATATAATCTTCCTCACGCACCTCGGACCTCCCGACAAAAAATCAATGCCGGAAATGGCGAACTCCCGTGAACACCATCGCCAGGTTCAGGCGGTTCGCGGCCGCAATCACTTCTTCGTCGCGTACCGACCCGCCCGGTTGAATCACAGCAGTAATACCGTGCCTAGCTGCTTCCTCTACTCCGTCCGGGAACGGAAAAAACGCATCGGACGCCAGGGCTGTCCCGGCCAGGGGTAATACCGCTTTCATCGCCCCCACTTTCACGCTGTCCACCCGGCTCATCTGTCCCGCGCCCGCGCTGATCGATTGCCCGGCCCGTGCGTAGACAATCGCATTCGATTTCACGTGCTTACACACCTTCCAGCCGAAACGCAGCGCCTCCCATTCTTCGGCGGTCGGCTGGCGACTGGTGACTACCTTTAACGCGGTTTCATCCAGTGCCGCCGTATCCGCCGTCTGCGCCAGCAACCCGCCTGAAATAGACTTAATGACCAGTTCTGGCTTCCTTGACGCCGTCACCCGGACCAGACGAAGATTCTTTTTGGCCGTCAATGCCGCCAATGCTCCGCTGGAGAAGGCCGGCGCGGCAATCGCCTCGACGAACAGCTTGCTTACCTCTCCCGCTGTCTCTCCATCGAGTTCACGATTGAACGCCAGCACGCCGCCAAAGGCAGAAATGGGATCGGCCTCCAAAGCCTTTCGATAGGCCTCGGCCTGACTGGCCTGCTCCGCACAGCCGCAGGGATTTGTGTGCTTGATGATGGCGCAGGCCGGTTGTGTGAACTCTTGCACGAGTTGCCAAGCCGCATCGAGATCGACGAGGTTGTTGTAGGACAACTCCTTGCCATGTAGTTGTTCCGCTCCCGCTATGCCTTCCTGTCCGAAGCGATACAGCGCGGCTTTTTGGTGAGGATTTTCCCCATACCGCAACGTCACGCTCCGGTTCGCGGAAATCCGTAACGTGCCGGGAAGTTCATCGTCTTCCTTTTGCGTACCGTCCGCATCGATGCGGGTGAGGCGCGAAGCTACGGCGGCGTCGTATGCAGCCGTGTGGGAGAACGCTTCCTGCGCCAGCCTCCAGTGAGTGGATGCTCCGAGCGTCCCCCCGCTTTCGCGCAGTTCGCCTAGAAGATCGCGATATTGATCGGGTGAAACCACCACGGCCACATCCTGAAAATTCTTCGCCGCCGCGCGGATCATCGTGGGGCCGCCGATGTCAATGTTCTCGATCAGCTCTTCCCTCGTTACGCCTGGCTTGTTAGCGAACTTCTCGAACTGATACAGATTCACCACCACCATCTGGATGGCTGGAATGTCGTGTTCGGCCAGCGCGCGCATGTGCTCGGCGTTGCCGCGCACCGCCAGAATACCGCCGGCAATCCGTGGATGAATGGTCTTCACACGCCCGTCGAGCATCTCCGGAAACCCGGTAATCTCGGCCACCTCACGCACCGGAATCCGTTCCTCGCGCAGCAGCTTCGCGGTTCCGCCCGTTGAAATTAGCTCCACTCCGAGCCGATGCAGGTTCGCTGCAAACTCCACAATTCCAGTCTTGTCGGTAACGCTCAATAACGCGCGCTCAATTCGGGGCATAAAAGTTCATTTTGGCAGAGGCGAGATGTAAAGCTTGCGCTGACCAGGCGACCCATAAATATGGGACAATCAGGCAGTGAAGACGACCATCGAGGTGCCGGACGCACTCTTCCGCCGGGCAAAGTCCGTCGCGGCTCAGCGTGGCATTCCTTTGCGGGCCCTGGTGTCTGAGGCTCTTACGGAAAAGCTTCGCGCTGCTGAATCCGAAGAAAAGCCGTGGGTGAAATCGTTCGGAAAGCTTCGCGGCTTGCATAAGGAAACACTCAGAATCGATAAGATCATCGACCAGGAATTCGGTCAGATCGAGCCTGAGGACCTTCAGTGATTCTGGACACTAATGGGCTCTCGGCCGTGGCGGACGGAGACTTGGCGCTGGAGCCTGTTTTCCGCGATGCGGCAGAGATAGCCGTGCCGGTCATTGTGTTAGGCGAATACCGGTATGGCATTCGGCAGTCGCGCGACCGGAGGCGCTACGAGGATTGGCTAGCGGAGTGGATTCCAACCTATCGGGTGCTGGCCGTCGACGAGGAGACTGCTGAGCTGTACGCCTCCATCCGGCACGACCTAAAACGCAGAGGGCGTCCTATCCCGGCAAACGACCTGTGGATTGCCGCACTAGCCCGGCAGCACGCGTTGCCTCTTCTGACTCGCGATCAGCACTTCGATCTTGTTCCCGGCCTGAAGCGTATCTCCTGGTAGCTGCCACTAAAATCGAAGAGTGTCCCACAACTGTACTCTCATCCCGGGTGACGGGATTGGCCCCGAAGTCGCGCAGGCAGCCGTCCGTGCCATTGAAGCCGCCGGCGCCGATATTCGCTGGAAGCGCGCCGAGCTGAACGAGGCCATTATTCTCGAGGCCGGCAAGACCCTGCCGCAGTACGTTCTCGATTCGCTCAACGAGACCCGTGTCGGCTTAAAAGGCCCTGTCACCACTCCCATCGCCGGCGGATTCCAGAGCGTCAACGTCGCCCTGCGGAAAGCCCTCGATCTCTTCGCCAACGTGCGGCCGGTACGAACGCTGCCGGGCATCAAAACCCGCTTTCAGGACGTGCAGATCGATATGGTGATCTTCCGCGAAAACACGGAAGACTTGTATTCGGGCCTGGAGCATGAAGTCGTGAAAGACGTGGTCACCGGCCTGAAAGTCATCACGCGCACAGCCTCCGAACGTATCGCAAATTATGCTTTCGAATACGCGAAGAAAAATGGGCGCAAGCAGGTGGCGGCCATCCATAAGGCCAACATTATGAAACTGGCCGACGGTCTGTTCCTGCGCTGCTGCCGGGAAACGGCGCAACGTTTTCCGGAGATCACCTACAAAGAGATCATCGTGGACAATGCCTCCATGCAACTCGTCATCCGGCCGGAGACATTTGACGTTCTGCTGTTGCCGAACCTCTATGGCGACATCATCTCGGATCTCGCTGCCGGTCTGGTGGGCGGGCTCGGCATCGTGCCCGGTGCAAACATGGGCGAGACGCACGCCGTGTTTGAGGCCGTGCACGGTAGTGCGCCCGATATCGCCGGCCAAGGTAAAGCCAACCCAACGGCGCTGATGATGTCGTCGGTCATGATGCTCACGCACCTGGCAGAAACCGAGGCCGCGCACAAGCTGCAAAGCGCTATTGAAAGCGTCTACCGCGAGGGCAAGTACCTCACCGGAGATGTTGGCGGTTCGGCGTCGACCGAGGAATTCACCGACGCCGTTGTGAAAACCATCAAGGAGGGATAACGTACGGAAGGAAGAAGGAAACGGACCTCGTCAGCCCGCTCCCTTCCAGTTGCTTACAGGCCTTTCTTGCTGAGGAACGAGATCAGGTCCACCACGCGGCTGGAGTAACCCCACTCGTTGTCGTACCAGGAAACTACTTTCACCAGGTTTCCGCCCAGCACCTTGGTCAATTCCGCATCGATGATCGAGCTGTTCGAGTTGTGCAGCATGTCGCTCGATACCACCGGATCGGTCGTGTACGCCAGAATGCCCTTCATGCATCCTTCGGCGGCACTCTTCAGCGCCGAATTCACTTCTTCGGTGGTCGTGTTCCTTTTCAAAACCGCGACAAAGTCCACCACGGACACGTCCGGAGTCGGCACGCGCATCGAGTACCCGTCCAGCTTGCCCTTCAAATGGGGCAGCACCAGTCCGATCGCCTTCGCCGCGCCTGTCGACGTGGGAATCATGTTGAGGGCCGCCGCGCGTGCCCGCCGCAGGTCCTTGTGCGGAAAATCCAACACGTTCTGATCGTTCGTGTAGCTGTGAACGGTCGTCATGGATCCCTTCTCGATGCCGAATGTATCATCCAGCACCTTCACCAGCGGAGCCAGGCAGTTCGTGGTGCATGATGCGTTCGAGATCACGTTGTGCTTGGCGGCATCGTAGATGTTGTCGTTCACGCCCAGAACAATCGTTACGTCCTCATTTTTTGCGGGCGCCGAAATGATTACCTTTTTCACTGATCCGCGCAGATGCTTCTTCGCATCGTTCGCGTCCGTAAAACGGCCCGTCGATTCCACTACCACTTGAACGCCCAGCCCCGGCCAGTCGATCTCAGCCGGATCTTTCGTCGCGAAGATCTTGATTTGCTTGCCACCGATCCGAATGGAGTCGCCTTCGGCCTTCACTTCTTCCTTCAACTGGCCAAGAATAGAATCGTACTTTGTCAAATGGGCCAGCGTCGCCGTGTCGGTCAGATCGTTAGCCGCCACGAACTCAATATCGGGATTGTGTAGCCCCGCGCGGACGACATTTCGCCCGATACGGCCGAAGCCGTTAATACCTACTTTAATTGGCATATCTCTTTCATTCTACCGGCGAGGCTTCTTTTTACTCGTTCCCCGCTAGACTGAAAGCTTGCAATCGATTCTCTTCCGGGCCGACGTTTCAGGCAGCGATGGGCTTCTCGCTGACCTTTGGGAACACGGCACAACGGGCGTCCTCGAGGAAGGAAACGCCCTGCGCGCTTTCTTCGACGACGATGCCGATCTGGCTGCTCTTCTTCTCGCGCATGCCGCACGGATTGAAGAAAGGCGCCAGGAAGAACCCGTCGATTTACAGCAATTTGAACGGGACGGCTGGGAGGGCATTCTCGTCGGCGAGAGGTTTTTCGTCTCCCCACCCTGGATCAACGGTCCCTTGCCTCCCGGGCGCATTCACCTGGCCATCGACACGGCCCTTGCATTCGGAACCGGGCGTCATGAAAGCACACAACTGGCTCTGGAGGCCCTGGAAACGTACCTAACGCCCGGTGCCACGGTTGTGGACGTAGGCTGCGGCTCCGGCATTCTTTCGGTGGCGGCCGCCGCGCTCGGAGCAGGCCGCGTGATTAGCTGCGATCTGGATCCGAACGCCGTTGCTTCCGCACATGCACGTCTGACGTCGCCCGTTTTTCAAGGCAGCGCTGACGCCGTGCGTGCCGCCTCGGCCGATCTTGTGGTAGCCAACATTACGCCGCACGTCTTGGATGCGCTCGCCTACGATCTCCATCGCATCACGAAGCCGGATGGCCTGCTCGTCCTGGCTGGATTTCTTCGGGACAATCCCCCGCGCCAATGGAAGCCGCAGCGCACAAGAGAACGTGGCGATTGGGTGCTCTGGACCTGCCGTCCCGAAACTTCGCAGGCCATTCCCGGCAAACCCTATCAACCGGACCCGAAATGGTGGTAGCGGCTGGCTATCCTAAATCCGACCGAAACGCGAAGTAATACTTTCCGTTCGACCTGATCTTTACCATTCGATCGTTGAAACCCTCCCCGCATACTTCGATCTGGGCGCCGGACGGCAACTGCAGGACTGGTCCAAGACGTGCTTTACCGTTTTCAAGGCCGTTCAGTTCAATGGCCGAAATATTCTTCGCCAGTGAGCGCGCAAACGGGCCATTGCTGAACTTTGGCTTGTACAACGAGTCTTCAATAATCACGCGACCACACCTCCCTCGTGGGATTGAGGAATGAGTAAGGAATTCTAATCTGTAGGGCTATTTCCCAATTTATGGCAAACGGCCGACAGCGGAAACTAGGTATTTCCCTAATTTTTGGAATCAATCCACAATCGGCCTCAGAGCGCCCCTCGGAGGCCGTAATCGGGCTACTCCAGCGTGAAAGACTTCCGTTGTTCCAGTAGCCGGCGCAGTTCGCTCGCCTGCTGCAGCCGGTCCTGAGCCTCTTCTTCCAGGGATCCCTGGAGCTCCGGTTCCAATTGCCCGATGAGCTGCTTCGACAGGGACGCTCCTTCTTCCAGGGCGACAATCGCCGCCCAAAGCGCTTTCTCCTGGGCTAGAAAGTGCTCGGCCAACATGCTTTTGGGGGAATAACTGTGTCCCACCCGGCACCGGTACTCACAAAATCGACCCTTCCTGACTCGCCAGATAGTGCCCCGGCAATCGGGGCAGGTCAAATCGGTCAGTTCAGGTTCCATCTCCGTTCCCTCCTTCGCTGGAACCGCCTCGGGCTTCCCACTTCCCGTCAATTGAGCCAGCAGCTGTCCCATATCCGCGAGCCTCACGGTGTAACTCACCTCAACTTCGCGCAACGCGCTCAGGGGCATGGAGGGAAAGTCAGCTTCTTCGGGATTCTGCACTACCGCCAATCCGCCTTGCCGGACAATCTCCCATAATCCCGCGGCGCCGTCGTCTAACTGGCCTGTGAGTACAACCCCTATCACCCGGGCTCCATATACCGCGGCGGCACTGCGGAAAGTGACGTTAATGCAAGGACGCTGGTGCTGCTCCTTCGGCCCGCGGCTAAGATGCATATGCCCCTGCTCCACCATCAAGTGATGATCGGGTGGGGCGACGTAAATGTGTCCCGGACGGATCTCCATACCGTCCTCCGCATGGAGAACGGGATTCTTGCTCACCCCGCTCAATATCTCGGGCAGAAGGCTCTTGCTCCTGGGAAAAACGTGCACCACGACAAAAACGGCCGCTGGCAGATCCGCCGGAAGCCGCCTTACCACCTGCTTCAGGGCTTCGATACCTCCCGCCGATGCCCCTGCCACAATGATGTCGTGCGTCCCGCTTGATGCCCCGTCTGTTGGCGTCACGTCTTCACGATTCCATTCTCGATTGCGTACCGCGTCAGTTCGGCGGTGGTGCGCATGCCAAGCTGATCCATGATCGCGGCTTTGTGAAACTCCACCGTCTTGTTGGAAATCGCAAGAAGATGTGCGATCTCCTTCACCGATTTGCCCTCGGCCACCAGCTGCAACACCTCGCGCTTGCGAGGCGAGAGCGGAACCTCGAACAGCTTACCCGTAAATCGCTTCTCGTCCAGCAGGGAAGCGACATCCACCGGAATCAGGGGCGTGACGTAGTACTTCCCAGCAAGCGCGTTCCGTATCGCGGTGGAAAGCTCCGAAGCTGCTGAATTTTTCAGTACGTAGCCTCTGGCCCCGGCTCGAAGTGCCGCCGCTACGTATTCTTTGTTCGCCTGCTGCGTGACCACGACAAACTGAACCTTTGGCATGGACTTTCTGATCTCGCGCATTGCTTCGATCCCGTTCAGGATCGGCATGGAGATGTCCAGCAGCACTAAATCGGGCTTGCGCTCTTGTACCAGGGCGATCAGATCGCGGCCATTCTCGGCCGTGCCGACCAGGTCGTAGTCGCTGCCCAAAAGATTGCAGAGTGCTTGAAGAAAAAGAGTATGGTCATCGCCGACTACCAGTTTCGGAGCCATAACAGAGTCTCTTATTCGTTCGACCATGGCACTTCTACTTCCACTGTGGTTCCCGCGCTCACTTCCGATTCAACCCGAAGCGTTCCTCCCACCAGGCGAACCCGCTCTTCCATGCTAAGAAGTCCCAGTCCTGCCCGGGAGCGTTCTCCCGTATCGAATCCATGGCCCAAATCTCTGATCGTCAGCCGTACGGCATTTTCAACACCCATTAGCGTTACGCGAAGATGCGTTTTGCCCGCGTGCTTTGACACATTTCTTAACGCTTCCTGGGTGACACGGTATAAAGTCGTGCTCACCTCACGTGAAAGCTGGTCCACGACACCGATCGCTTCGAACGTGGCCGGCATTTTTTCGCGTTCCCCGAATTCTTCTACCATATGGCGCAAGGCCGGTGTCAGGCCCAAATCGTCCAGCATCGACGGATGCAACCCGTGGGAAAGCAGCCGTACGTCTTCCGATAACTTGCCCAACCTGTCCGACCAGGCTTCCAACTTGGTTTTAACTTCTTGAAGCTCGTTCGGGAGGCTCTTCCGGAGCTCGGAGGACTGGATCTCCAGCAATGCCAGCTTCTGGCTGATATCATCGTGCAGTTCCCGCGCGACGCGCCGGCGTTCCTCCTCCTGGGAGGCGAACAGGCTTGCCGTAAGAGCGCTGAGCTCGTCACGTGTCCGGCCCAGAGCTTCGGTGGTCATCTCCACCTGTCCACGCAGCCGTTCCTGCTCACGTTTCAACAGCGTTTCCATTTCCTTGCGGCTGGTGATGTCCTCCATCGTAAGCAGCAGCATGCGTCGCCCGTCTTTCACTACCTGCACGTGAAAGCAGAACGTACGGCCTCGGGTGTCCTCGTGTTCGAAGTCGGTGGGAGCGTCCCCGCTTACATCTCTACTCTCCAGAAACGAGCGCAGGTTCAAGCCCCAAAGCAT
Source organism: Bryobacteraceae bacterium (assembly GCA_035475295.1). GTDB lineage: Bacteria > Acidobacteriota > Terriglobia > Bryobacterales > Bryobacteraceae > Bog-105. The sequence continues at coordinate 12,884 of DATIMM010000129.1, read as the reverse complement.
CGACGACAACTCCGGGAATGAATGATGCTCCAGACCTTCGGCTTTCGCGTTGGCCAGCGAGCAGAATGCGGCGTTCACTTTCACGATACGGAGATCTTCTTCGAGCACCACCAGCGGTACCTGTACGCATTCTAAGATCGTTTGCGCAAAATCGAGCGCCTCGCGCATGGCCTCCTCGCTACGCCGGACCTGATCCACGTCCACCAGCACAAGAACCAGGCCTTCTATCTTGTTTTCCGCAGTCCGGTATGGGCGTATGCGCAGGATGTGCCACCGGTCCTTCCGGTCCTGTACCTCAACCTCCTTCGTGCCCAGAGTGTCCAGCACTTCCTGCAGTAACGGTTCAATCGCGTCCAGCTTCAGGTTCAGGCGAATTTCACTGATCGGGCGGCCGATATCGGTGTCGCGCAGGTGCATCATCCGCGCCGTCGGCGGCGTGAAGTGCCGGATAGTCAAATCGATCCCCAGGATGACGACCGGAATATTGATGCTGTTGAAGAGGTTCGCCAGGTCGTTGCTCGCCTGCAGAAGAGCGGCATTCCGGTCCCGCAGCTCGTCGTTCACGGTCTGCAATTCTTCGTTGGTGCTTTGCAGCTCTTCTTTGGCGGTCTCCAGTTCCTCGTTTGTGGACTGCAACTCCTCGTTCGCCGACTGCACCTCTTCGTAGGCGCTGGTCAACTCCTGGTTCCGCGCATCCCGCTCTTCGATCAGGGACTGCAAATAGGCGCGGCCTGAGGATAGGTCCTGACGCAATTGCTCGATTTCCCGTTGACTCTCCCGGGAAATCTCCGCCGAGGCCGCGTCCTCCGGCGCCGCAACCGTCTTCGCCACCGTCGAGTCCCCGGAAACCAGAGTCGGGAGGAACAGCACCAGGTAGCAGCGTGGTCGCGCTACTACACCGTGTACGGGCAGTACCTCCACCGTGACATCTCGAATCCAGCCGTCCTCTTGAAGCCGCGCCCCCTCCATCTGGACCGGAAGGTCGTGCTCCATGGCGCGTTCCACTGCTTCCCGCACCGTGTGCGCGATTCCTTCGTTCACCATTCGCTGCAGGTTCAGGCTGGCCGTTCCAGCCGCCATCCGCAAGTAAGGTGACACTTGGCCGCGAACCTGTAAGATGTCCCACTTCTCATTGATAACTACTCCCGGCGGAGCATGCCTGGCGAGCACGATCCTATCCGTCGTGCGCTGCAGTTCCAGCTCGCCCCATCCGTCGGCCACCTGAAAGGTCTGGGAGACCGAAGGCGAGGCATACTGGCTCAACAACTGCGCATTCGCTAAGAAGCCGAGCGGAACGCGCGTTCCCTGGTTGGCTTTGGTATAAAACTTATTCTTGCGATCGGCTGGAGTGAATAAGTCCGTATGATCGCCCAGCGATTCCGACGAGCCAAGCATGAGAACGCCATTCGGTTTCAGTGCATAGTTGAACGTCAGGATGATGTTGTCCTGCACCTTCGCAGTCAGGTAGATCAGGACGTTCCGGCAGCTTATCAGGTTGATCCTGGAAAACGGCGGATCAGTGCAGAGATCTTGCTTTGCGAAAATGCACAGGTCGCGTACACGCTTTGTGACCTGGAATCCTGTGGCCGTCTTGATGAAGTACCGGCGCAGCCGTTCGGGTGACACTTCCGTCGTTATGGAGTCCGAGTAAATTCCGGCCCGAGCCCGCTCAATCGAGCTCTCGCTGGCATCGGTTCCGAAAATCTGTATCGAAGGTTCCACCGGTTGATTGGCAAAATACTCCAGCAGCATCATCGCGAGCGAGTACGTTTCTTCGCCGGTGGAGCATCCGGCCGACCAGATCCGAATCTGTTCGGAGGCTTGCTTATTCGGAAAAAGCTGCGGAAAGACGTCCGTCTTGAGAGCCTCGAAAACCTCTGGATCCCGAAAGAATCGCGTGACGTTGATCAGCGCATCTTCCTGCAGTTCCCGCAGTTCGTCCGGCCTGGCCTGCACGTAACGCAGATACTCCGCCAGGCTGTCGATGTGCTTCAGCATCATGCGCCGCGCCAGCCGCCGCTGAAGCGTGGTCTTCTTATAGTTCCGGAAATCCAGGCCCGAAACGCCGCGCAGCACGCTGAGCAACTTCGCAAACTGCTGCTCTTCATCTTCCGGAAGCTGTCCGTCCTCGAGCGGGCGCACTTTGGGCGCGCGGAACTGCTTTCCTATCTCCGCCAGTTCCGCGCCCATGCGTCCCGGAGGGAGAATCAGATCGACATGGTCCACTAAAATCCCGCTGCGCGGCATCTCGGAAAAACGGGCTGAGTCGGGCGTCTGGGCAATCGTAATTCCGCCTTCGCCCTTGATCGCTTTCAGCCCCAGGGAGCCATCCGCATCGGCCCCGGATAAGACCACTCCAATCGCGTGGTTCTTTTGGTCGTAGGCCAGCGACCGGAAAAAATGGTCGATGGGGCGCGGAATCCGCTCACCTTCGGGGCGCGGCTCCAGCCTCAAATACCCTCCGCTGATCGTGGCGTGGGCATTGGGAGGGAGCACATACACATGATTCGGCTCGCACAACTGCCTCTGGGCGATCTCCTGCACTGGCATGGAAGTATGGCGGGACAATATTTCCACCAGATGGCTCTTATGTTCGGCGGACAGATGGGGGATGAAAACAAAAGCCATGCCGCAGTCGGCCGGCGTCCCTGCCAGTAGCTCTACATAGGCCTCTAGGCCTCCCGCCGAGGCGCCCACCCCAACCACCGGACACTCCAGAAGGCCCGGCTCGCCGCCGCCCTCCTCGCTCAAATCACTTACCACCACGGGAGCCGTGGTCTCCGGCGATGGTCTCGTGTTTCCTAAGTCCTGCGGAGCGGACGGCGATGATGACGGGTTGTTGTTTTCTTCCAGCATAGGGAGCTTAAATGACTACTTCCTTAAATGCGAAAGGCGGCAGCGTTCGAGAGGCTAGTACCACTACAGCATAGGACCAAGGATATGGCACCAGCTCTTGCAAAATTTCAATCGGAATTAGATGCCGGGTGACGTGTATTGTCCCCCGGACAGGACCGCTTCCACCGCCGGCGCAAGATCATCGCTCATCTTGCGCTTCCATACATAACCGGTCGCGCCGGCTCTCTGCGCGGCCTCCACGTAATCCCGTGACGAGTGTTGTGTGACAAAGATAATCTTGATCGCCGGCAGCATGGTCCGCAGAAGGCCCGCTACCGCAAAGCCGCTCATTCCCGGCATAGAGATGTCCAGCAGGGCCGCATCGGGCCTGTGGCTCTCGGCAAAGCGAAGCATTGCCCTGGCGTCGTCCGTCACTGCAACAACGTCGTAATGGGGAGCAAGAATGATGCGTATCTGCTCTGCAATCTCGAGATCATCGTCCATGACCAATAGCTGTTTCCGCAATGCCCCTCCGTTCGTGCACAGCGTTTTCCTCAGCGTGGGCCGGCTACACCGACGGGCAGTTGCTATGAAGAAGGCTTCTCGTGCGTTCCTTAGCGTTTTCCGGGATTCTGCTGGCGTCTTCCGTTGCAAGCACCGTTACAGCATTTCGAGAGGGGGCTTGTTTCGACGAATCGAAGGCTGTTCGCAGCACAGCGTAAACGGCATATGCCTCGTTTCGTCTTCGTTCGGACCCTGCCTCCAGCAGACTACACTATCTTAGTCCCATTATTGTCAGGAACGGTTGAGAAAGAAGCTGGTATCTCTACGTTCTAGCGGTCGCAACCCTGCTCTGCTCATCCCTGAACGGCCAGCCCGCTTATCGCACCGGCGGCAACGGCGGGGCGGTTGCTCCCCCGATGTTGGCATACGACTCTTCCACCTTCACCACTTTGCCTTCGTCGAACATCACAAAGGTGACCTTTCCTGGAGGTTCGCCGTATATCCAGCTCTCGGTCTCCTCTCCGTCCGGTGTGGTTTCGCGGCTCTTATTGTGCGGCTTCCCAAGCGCCAGCAACACCTGATCGCGGTCCATGCCTTCGATGGCCTTCTGTTGTTTGATCGCCTTCTTGATCGGTTCCGGGAGCTTCTCCACGTACTGCTCGGCCGCCGTATGCTTCTCGAAATCGAAGATCGGCGCCAGCATCTGGCGAATATCGGATGCCTTCAAGGCCGGCACGCTTCCCGGAAACACCAGCGCGATATTGGAGCCATTCGCCGCCCCCGCGCTTTGGTTGCGGGTCACGGGCGACATGCCGCCGTTCATGCCCACCTCCACGTGGTCATACCAGTGGCCCGATTTGGTGCCCCCGTTGATCTCCAGCACAATCTTCTTGTCCTGAATCAGCACGCGTGTGATCTGGATCTGGTCGCCGAGTCGCGCTGCTGTGCCATTCGCCCGGGCCGAGTCGTCCCAGGCATTGCGGTCATACTTCCCGTTGCTGTGAAAGACCAAAGGCTTTTTCGATCGCGGCAGCTGAACGCGGGCGGTCGCAAACTCTGCCGTCAAGCCTCGCTGGATCTCGATCCGCTCGTCGAAACTGAGGTTATCCGCCTGGAGATGTGGCGGCAGGCTCAGAAAAAGGAGGGCAGCCCCCGCAAGGGCTAGAAGGATTGGTTGAGCGTTGGCGCGATGGCGGCCACCTGTGGCTTTACCGGTACTCGCATCAGTGCAAAAAACAACGCGATCACGAAAATAGTCGTCAGCAAGCCGCCCTCTGGTCCGTAACTTCCGCCGCTCCATATCGGCGCCAGGTCCCATTGGTAAAAGTACCTCGTAACCTCGATTGTAATCCCGCTCAAGTTCACTCCGAACAGCGGCAGCACGGCGTTCCAACCGTAGTGCAACCCGATCGGCAGCCACAAGTCGTGGCTGCGTAGAAACGAGTAGCCGAGCAGGATGCCCCACAACGCGGTATTCACAATGGACAGGCCGGTCGCGTGCGGATTGAACGAGTGCAGGACACCGAAAATGACGCCCACCGGCAGAACCGTGGCGAAGGGCCCCACCTTCTCCACCAGCAACTGAAAGCCGTAGCCGTGAAAGATCATCTCTTCTCCCGCCGCGCCGAACAAAAGTGCCGCCAGGTAGAACAACAGGCTGGACCACGCGAACGTCGGGTTGGGCCTCGTCACCAGGTGCCCCGTTCCCGCCAGCAAAGGCGCAACCAGTAGCAGCGCTGCCGTCCCTCCGCCCAACGCGACGCCCAGCACGAAGTTGTACCCCGTAAAGCGCCCACCGCCCAGCCCAATGTCGCTCACAGGACGCCGGTCGAAGACTCTCATCGTAAAAAAGTTCGCGCAGAGTCCCGTGGCAAAAAGGCCGGCCGTTCCCGCCACAACCGTGCCGAAGAGCCCCTGTAACAGGCCCGGTAGCAACAGCAGTCCCGCATAAACGCATCCCGCAAAGAACGCGATGCGCAACGCAATCCCCAATCTGGTGTCGGCGGGTTTAGGCCGGTTATGAAGAGTAGGTGGAGGATACATCGCGAAGACTAGTACGTTATTCCATCCTAAAGGCACATTCTTTCTAAAGTTTGGCTCGGCAACGGCCGATGAGGAGAGTATGGATGAGAAACTGAGGAACGACCGGCGGGTCAAGCCCCGCCTGCTCTGCGCGGAATTGATCGGAGTGATCTGGATCGACAAGTCCACCGAAGAGCACCGGCGCATTGCCAACCTGGACGACATCTCCACCAATGGAGCCTGTATTCAGGTGGATCAGTTCATTGAAGTCGGCACCCCCATGACTCTGCAGTACAGCGGCGGCGAGTTTACGGGAGCGGTGCGCTATTGCTGCTATCGCGATGGGAATTATTTCGTCGGCGTCGAATTCGACGAAGGCTCCGAGTGGTCACGCAAGAATTTTCACCCCAAACATCTATTCGATCCGCGGCGTATCGTGCCCCAATCCCTGCGACGCCCCTCTAAATACATTCACTAGGGCGCGGGACACGGGACATTTATGTGCACGGTACATACTAGTGGAGTGCACAGGCTGCCTTTTGGCCGTCTTTTTGGAAAACGTGCCGAAATGTCATCCTCGCAACCCGTTATGAGTACAAGTGAAGAGAAAGCGCCCTTCGCCAGGGGTGTCTACGCTGCTCTGGCCACCCCTCGCCGGAAAGATCCCATGGAGGCCGATGCCGGCGAACTGCTCGATTACCTGGATGCGGTCGTGCATGCAGGCGTAGATGGCCTGGTCCTGTTCGGATCTACCGGTGAATTTGTTCACTTCGATATCGAAGAGCGAAAGCGCGTCCTGGGACTGGCCATTCGCCGCAGCCGCGTGCCGATGCTGGTCAACGTATCGCACTCCACGCTCGAAGGCGCGGTTCAACTGGCCGAAAATGCCATAGCCGTGGAAGCCCACGGGCTTTTGCTGATGCCGCCCTACTACTATCGCTACAACGACGATCAGCTTCAAAGCTTTTTTGAGAGCTTCGCGAAGGAAGTGGGAAGCGGAATCCCTATATACCTCTACAACATCCCGTCCTGCACCAACGCCATCTCTTCGGAACTCGCTGCCAGGCTTCTGAATAGCGGAGCATTCGCGGGAATCAAGGATTCGGGCGACGATGCAACGCTGTTTCCGACTTTACATTCGCTGAAGCCACAGCGGTCATTTTCCTTCCTTATCGGACATGAAAAGCGATATCTTCAGGACCTCCGGGCCGGAGCCGATGGCGTGGTCTCGGGCGTTGCCGCTGCGGTTCCCGAGTTGCCTGTTGCACTGGATCGCGCTATTCGTAACGGCAATGGAGAAAAGGCCACTCGCTTAAACGCGCGTTTAGAAGAGTTTCTCGTCTGGGTGGACAGGTTCCCCTCCACTATCGCGATCAAGCAAGCCGCTGTACATCGAGGTTGGCCGCTCAATCACTTCGCGTTCCCCCTCGGCGACCGCACCAACGCCGAGATCACCCAATTCCGCCACTGGCTCGACGAGTGGCTTCCCGCAGTCCTTGGCGAGTGCTCGTGAAACACTAAGAGGAGACGTTTCCCGTCTCCTCAATCTCATGTCTCCTTCCGAATTTCGTCAAGCAGCGCACCAGCACGCCGACTGGATAGCGGAATACTTCGAGCATGTGCGTGAATTCCCCGTGCTCCCCGATACAACGCCTGGAGAACTCGCCAGACAACTTCCCGGCAAAGCACCGGAACTCGGCGAGCCCATAAATGCCATCTTCGCCGATTTTCAGTCCGCCGTTTTTCCGCGCCTCACCCGCTGGAATCATCCACGCTTCTTTGCCTACTATCCAAGCTCGGCTACTCCGCCTTCCGTTCTTGCCGACTTCCTCGCTAGTGCGATGAATGCGAATGCGATGCTCTGGAAGACCTCTCCTGCCGCGACCGAGCTGGAGCAGGTCACGCTCTCCTGGCTGCGCCAATGGCTCGCGCTGGACGACCGCTTCTTCGGAATCATCTACGACACCGCGTCAGTCAGCACCTTTCACGCTCTATCGGCTGCCCGCGAATGGGCCGATCCGGAGTGCCGTACCAAGGGCATGCGTCCCGGGCTCATCCTGTACATCACGGAGCACACGCACTCGTCTTGCGAAAAGGCCGCTATCGCGCTTGGCTTCGGACAGGAGAATGTCCGCAAGATTCCAGTCGACGACCAGTTCCGCATGCGCCCGGACCTTCTGGAAAAGACGATCGAAGCCGATCTCGCGGCCGGCAAGCGGCCCTGCTGCATCGTGGCTTCGGTAGGCTCCACTGCCGCGAGCGCCATCGATCCGGTCCCCGCGATTGCGACGGTCGCCGAGCGCTTCGGTATCTGGCTCCATGTCGACGCCGCATACGCCGGTGCGGCCGCCATTCTTCCCGAAATGCGTCACGTCCTCGATGGCGTGGAGCGCGCCCACTCGCTGGTCATCAATCCGCACAAATGGCTCTTTGTGTCCGTTGATTGCAGCGTTCTCTACACGCGCTATCCCGATGTCCTTCGCCGCGCCTCGTCCCTGACGGCTGAATACCTTCGCACGTCGGAAGACGACCGCGTAGTGAATTACATGGACTACGGAATCCAACTCGGCCGGCGTTTCCGTGCGCTAAAACTCTGGTACGTCTTCCGCCACTACGGCCGCGAAGGCATCTCGAAGATGCTGCGAAGTGGCCTGGCTCTCGCAAAACTCGTGCAGTCGCTCGTCGAATCGAGCGATGAGTTCGAACTCTGCGCTCCTGTGAACTTTTCTCTCGTCTGCTTCCGTCATCGAAGCGACAATGCGTTCAACGAACAACTGCTCGCTTCGGTCAACGCAACCGGCAAAGCCTTTCTTTCCCATGCCGTGCTCAACGGCAAATATGTTCTTCGTTTCGCCATCGGCAATTTCATGACGGAAGAAAGCGATGTTCGCGAGACTTGGGATCTCATCCGCACAGCTGCCCGCCAACTCGCCGCGGACCGATACGGCCGATCGGAGAAGAACGACTCCGACGAATCCTATGGGTCAGAGGAACCCGCCGTAACAATGCGGGATTAAGGGCAGGCCGGCCGCCTCATGAACGATTCACGGCTCGCCACCACCCTGTGCGGGATTCCGCTGCGCAATCCCGTCATCACGGCCTCCGGCACCTTCGGCTACGGTATCGAATTCGAAAAGCTTCTCGACCTGAATCAACTCGGCGCGATCGTTACGAAGGGACTATCGCGGGAGCCGATCGCCGGGAACCCTGCGCCGCGCCTCTGGAACGCCGAAATGGGCATGATCAACTCTGTCGGGCTCCAGAACGTCGGCGTCCGCGCCTTTATCCGTGACAAGCTCCCGAAGCTTCGCCGCTATACCGTGCCGGTTTTCGCAAACGTCTTCGGCTATCGCGACGAAGATTATCTGGAAGTCGTCCGCACTTTGGAGGACGCCGCCGGCATCGCCGCCTACGAGCTCAACGTCTCCTGCCCCAATACCAAGCACGGCGGCATGTTCTTCTCGAGCGACCCTGGCTTGCTCTCGGACCTGGTGTCCCGCATTCGCCCCTTAACCCGGCGCCCCCTGATCGTCAAACTCTCGCCGAACGTCGACCGCATTCAACCGGTGGCGCGCGCCGCTCAGGACTCCGGTGCTGACGCACTTTCCCTCGTGAACACCTTCGTTTCGCTCGCTATCGACGTCAAAACACGTAAGCCGCGCATCGGTGCCGGATTCGGCGGTCTCTCCGGACCCGCCATTAAGCCGCTGGCCCTTCGGCTGGTCTACGAAGCCGCCCAGGCCGTCAGCATCCCCGTGATTGGCCTCGGAGGCATCCGCACAGGCGAGGACGCCGCTGAGTTCCTGATCGCCGGCGCCAGCGCGGTCCAGGTGGGCACCGCAACCTTCGCCGACCCCCGCGCCCCTCTGCGCGTCGCCCGGCAGCTAGGCCAGCTTCTCCGCCGCGAAAACATCGCTCATGTCCGCGAGCTGGTGGGCACTCTCCAGTTCCCGCGCCCGGCCTGAACGGGAATTTGATGAAACCGTGCTTTTACGAGGGGGTCTAACTTGGCAGAGGAGCCTTTATGAACAAAGAACAAGTCGGCGGAAAACTCGACGAAGCCAAAGGTAAGGTGAAAGAGGGGCTGGGCAGGGCTACCAACGATCCCGATACTGAGGCCGAAGGCGTAGTCGATCAGGCGAAGGGAAAGCTCAAAGGAGCATACGGCGACGTTAAAGACGCCGTGAACAAGGACGCCGATAAGTAAGCTGCGTCCTCGCAGATCTCGCGTGATGGAAAGGGGCCCGTACGAAAACAGGCCCCTTTTTCTGCGCTACGACCCTGCTGGCAGAGAAGTGAATTGATCTTCAACGATCTTGGTGGATAGCTTGTGATGCTTGTCTTGGAATACAAGAATGGTGTACAGCTTTCCGCCCTTTATATCCACGTCCTTCAGCGAGGCTGAATTCCGCTTACTGGTCCCATGGCGAACCACCAGCTCCGCGTTGGTAGGCGCGACATCTTTATAGTCCGTTGCATGCTCGAATCCCACGCCGCTGATCAGCGGTGAGCTCTTGCCCTGTACGTACAAGTCGGCATTTTCCAGCGCCGGAGCTAAGTTAATCACCCGAACCTTCGCCTGATCCGGGTTCGGCGGAACTAAATCGTCCGTAATCGGATCCAGCGCGGCCTTGCCGTCTTTCTTCGTATAAGCCAGGATGGTGTAATGTTTCCCGCCGCTTAATCCCTCGCTATTTGTCGCCAGCGGCACCGTTGCGTTCCCCTCCGCAGTCAGCTTAAAATCGTGCCGTTCCGCGGGAAGCTCCTTATAAGCGGAAATGTCGTCCGATCCCACGCCGCTGAATGGAATAGCATCCCCGAACGCAAGGTCCTTGGACGAACTCGTCCCATTTACAAATCGCACCAGAGCCTTATCCGCCTGCTTTGCTTCCGCCGCCGGCGGAGCCGTGCCCTTGCCGTCGCCCTTGCTCGCCACCGAAGATTGCTCTGCGGCCTGTTTGTTCGTATTGCTCGAACAAGCCCCCGCAAGAATCAACAGCCCGGTGATACTGGCTACTGCCAATGTTTTTCTGGTTGTCTTCATACGAAAATCTACTTGGTCCCCTCCGCTTCTATAGAACACGGCGGCCCAAGTAATGTTACATAACTAGCGATCACATAGGTACTTACTGCCTTCGCTCCGAAAGCCCGCAAATCCCGGCTGATAATAAACAAATGAACGAAATCATCTCAACGGCAAAGGCGCCGAAAGCCATCGGCCCGTATTCGCAGGCCGTGAAGCGCAACGGAATGCTCTTCCTTAGTGGTCAGATCCCGCTGCACCCGGAAACCGGTGAACTCTCTGGCCACACGATAGAAGAGCAGACCGAGCGCGTTCTCGAAAACATCAAGGGCGTCCTTCAGGCAGCGGGTGCCTCCCTGGCCGATGTCGTCAAAACGACCGTTTACCTGCACGATCTCGCCGCTTTTCCCAAAATGAACGACGTGTATTCTACTTACTTTTCGGTGAATCCTCCCGCCCGTTCCACCGTCGAAGTAGCGCGCCTGCCGCGCGACGTATCCGTTGAAATCGAGGCGATTGCGATCCTGCCGTAGCCAGGTGGCGTTAGTGCTTCGAGGCATCCGCCGGTCGCAGCGGTGGATGCGCGCTGTATTGGGCCTGCGGCGGATTCAACGTGATCTCGACTCTCTTTTCCTCTGAGTCGATATCGTACTGCTTTCCCGTTGTCTGATAGTGGCTGGCAACCACCTGCACCTGTATCGTTCCTTGCGGCACGGGCGGGAACTTAGCCAGCCCTTGCTGATTCGTGTGCATCTCCCAATGAATCGGTTTGCGCTTTCCCAGCTTTGTATATTGCCGTGAACCGAGAAAGTCTAGAATTACCGCTGCATTATCGATAGGCTTATCGCGGTCGTTCTTCACCGCTACCGTGACGACGGTCTGCGGAGGACCGGCCATTACGGGAAGCGCCATCACCGCCAGCAGCATCACAACCAAAAAACGAAGCTTCATCTCGTTACCTGCAAACCTACTTACCTGCGAACCTACGAATTTATCAAAGATTGGACCGCTGCCCGCAACGAACCCTCGTCCATTGTCCCCGGATGGTACAGCCGCACCACTCCCTTGCGGTCGACCAGTACCAGCGTTGGTGTGGTGCTCGCGCCAAAACGCTGGAAATTTCCGCTATCCAGAGGAACCTGAACCTTCGGAATCGACGCGTAAAACCGCTCGAACACCTGCTTGATGAAAACCTTCTCTGCCGCTGGCGGCGCATGCTCATCCGACGGTGTGTAGCCGTACCGTTCCGTGGGTGCCACTACTACCAGGCCCTTCGGCTCAAACTCCGCCGCCACCTCCGCCAGTACAGGCGCCTCTGCCTTGCAGTCCGGACACCAGTGCGCCCAGAAAAAGAGGAGCACCACTTTTCCCCGTAAGGCGCTGGCGGGCACGGGCTTGGTATTCCCGATCCACTCCGCCTCTCGCAGAACAGGCATCGGCTTGCCCACCAACGTCAGAAGGTTCAGGTTCTTTTGCAGGCGCGTGACGATCGAAGTGCCCGCCCAGCGGCGCATTGCGGACCGTAACAGTGGAAGAGCTTCGGCGGTCCGGTGTTGTTCTGCAAGGGCCTGCGCTTGTACTTCATACGCCGCGCCTACAGCCGTGGCCAGCGATGGCTCGCTATCAAGCGGACGTCCCTTCAGCAGAGCCGCAGCTTGGGAAAGAATGGTGTCCGCTTCCTCCGATGCCCTCGCCGCATTGCCTAGCATCAGGTCTTGGCGTGCTTGCCACGACAGTGCCTCCACCGTGGCCGGTGTAACGCCGTTACCCTCTCGCCACTGCGGGGCGGCGCTCAGCAACGCCGCCGCAACCGCCGCAACTAACAAACACTTCTTCCTCATCGGGAGATTAAAAGGTAAGTGTCCTTAAGTACTCGCGGAACTGCGGGCCAAGATCCGGCCGCTTTAACCCAAACTCCACGGTCGCCTTCAGGAACCCCAGTTTGTCGCCTGCGTCGAAACGTTTGCCTTCGAACTTCAATCCGTACACGGGCCTGTTGCGCGTCATGTATCTCAGGCCGTCGGTAAGCTGAATCTCACCGCCGCTGCCCGGCTCAATCGATTCAATGCACTCGAAAATGTCGGGCGTCAAAACGTATCGGCCAATAATCGCCAGATTGGAAGGCGCTTCGGACGCTTTGGGCTTTTCCACCATGTCGCGAATGCGGAACAGCCGGCCTTCTCCCCCGTTCGCGACCTGCTCAGCATCCACCACTCCGTAGGCCGAGATCTGGTCGCTCGGCACCTCCATCAGTGCGATCACCGACGCCTCGTACCGCTCGTGAACATCGATAAGCTGACGGACACACGGTTTCTCGGAGGCAATAATGTCGTCGGGAAGCAGCACCGCGAACGCCTCATCGCCCACCAGGTCTTTGGCGCGCAGCACCGCATGTCCCAGTCCCAGCGCCTCCTTTTGCCGGATGTACGACACGTCCGCCAAATCGGAAACAGACCTCGCCAGTGCCAATAATTCCTTCTTTTTCTTCGATTCCAGCAAC
>DATIMM010000128.1:0-20424 GCA_035475295.1 Bryobacteraceae bacterium | reverse complement strand
TGGTGAAAAGAGTGATTGTCATCGACAACAACAGCAAAGACCGGACCAGCCAGGTGGCAAGCGAAGCCGGCGCCATTGTCGTTGTGGAGAAACAGCCGGGATATGGGAAGTGCGTTTTTCGAGCACTTCAGGAAGGGCTGGCTCAATCCGACACGGACCTGACGTTGCTCTGCGAAGGAGATATGACATTCCGTGCCTTCGATATTGACAAGTTCATGGCGTATATCCCGCATGCGCAAATTGTGAACGGAACGCGAATCGTAGAGCAGCTTCGCGAAAAGGAAACTCAGCTCAGCACATTCATGTACTACGGAAACTTCGCTGTCGGCAAGCTCTTAGAAGCCAAATATGTAGGCCAAGGCACATTCACCGACGTCGGAACCACCTATAAGCTGTGCCGCAATTCAGCATTGCGCCGGTTGCTTCCAAAGTTGAATCCGAATGTAAACTTAGAGTTCAACGCACACTTTCTGGATACCGCTCTTCGACACCGGATTTCGCTTGTTGAATGTCCGATTACGTTTCACAAGAGAATAGGTGAAAGCAAAGGCGGAAATACTGACAACGTCAAAGCGCTCCGAGTGGGAATGCGCATGATCAAGGGAATTCTTTTTTCATGGAACAACAGCTGACAGGTGAACAGGCTTATCATGAGACGCGCTTCGCGTTCGACGAGCGGAGAGAGGTCTTATGGCGCGCCCTGTGTGAGTATCACTTCAATAAACTTATTCGACCCGACTTTCATGTCTTGGAACTTGGAGCCGGATACGGTCATTTCATCAACAATGTGCGCTGCTTCCGCAAAAGCGCGATTGATCAGTGGCCGGGATTGCTGAAGTATGTGAAATCGCCTGTCACTGCGGCCGTGGGGAGCGTGACCGACTTGAGTTTTGTACCGGACCGCTCAGTCGATTTTGCATTCGCAAGCAATTTGTTCGAGCACCTATCTCAAGCGGACTTCGCAACAACGCTTGCACAGGTAAAAAGGAAGCTACGGCCGGGCGGAACGCTGAATATCCTTCAGCCAAACTACCGGTTAGCTTATCGGGAATATTTCGACGATTATACGCACGTGGCGGTTTACTCGGATGTGAGCCTCTGTGATTTTCTTCGGGCAAATGGATTCAATGTCCTGGAGAGTGTGCCAGGATTTCTCCCGTTTTCCATCAAATCGACGTCGGCGCCCATCCGCCCCTGGATCGTGCGGCTCTACCTGATGCTTCCGTGGAAGCTTTTGGCCAAGCAGATGTTTGTTCGTGCCGAGCCGGCGTCATAATCGCCGCATTGAAACTCGCGAAAGCGCCTCCACGACCGACCGCTCGGCCTGCCCCGGTAGCCTTCGCCTACCCACCCCTAAAGCACCCGCACCGTGATCGCCTCATCCGGCTCATCGCTGATTGCCAGGGGATTCCGCAGCGGCCTTCCAAACTGGGGAAACGATACCTCCATCACATCCCCTTCCTTCAATTCCACGCCCTCGCCAAACGAAAACGCATCCGCTCCGAAGAAATGAATGTGCACGTCGCCCGGCCGCCTGTGCGAGTCGTATTTGAAGTGGTGATGCTCCAGGTTCGCGACTGTATGGGACATGTTCTTTTGTCCCGTCCAGATCTCGTGGCCCCACAGCGGAGATCCGTTCCTCAGAATCGTAACCCTTCCCGGCACATCCTCGAACGGCGCGGTCCCGACAGTCAGTTCGGGCCCTATCGAACAGTTCCGCAGTTTTGACGGAGCCAGATAAAGGTAATTTTTCTTCTCCATCCGGTGGTCGGAGAACTCGTTGCCCACAGTCAAGCCGACCCGCACAGGCTGGCCATTCGACGTAATCACATACACGCCCGCAATCTCCGGCTCCTCGCCTCCGTCTTCTCCGAAAGAGGGAATCGCCAGTGCCTCGCCATGCGCCCTGAGGATGGAACCGTTGCCCTTAAAAAACCACTCCGGCTGCACACCAATTTCACCCGGCTCCGGCCGCCCGCCCGCCAGCCCCATCTGGTACATCCGGCTGCTGTCCGTAATTCCGGCGCTTTGCGTCTCGTGCATCGCCGCCCGGTTTTCCGCGCTCGCCTTATGCGTCAGTCCCGTCCCACTCACCATGCACCGCGCCACATCGCCCGGATGGTCGAATGCCGGCAAAAGGCGCCACGCGGAACTGCCCTCATAAACCGGTCCATATTCAACGCACTGGCTTCCCACCGCATTCTGCACGGCGGACGTTAGCTCCCGGCCTTCGTCCGCCGCCTTCATTGCCAAAGAATAGACATCTGTCCACCGGGGCTCCAGCAGCCGGAGTTGGTCCCCATCCACCAAACCCACGCGCCGCTCCCCGGCCCTCCCAATCTGCACAAGTCTCATAAAATTTCTCCCAGCCTGAGCTTAGGGCCGCGCTCCTACCCCGGTCTCCGTTCCCGCTGGCGCCTGCGTCCGCACGGCGTTGCCGTCCGATATCCGGCCCAACAGAGTATATGCCTGCTCGAACGTGCGAAGGTGTGCCCGCATCTCTTCCCGAGCGCCCGCCGCGTCATGCTCCGCGATACATTTCAAAATTCGCTCGTGCTGTTCCTGCGCATTCGCCCGCAGCCCTGGCAGCTCTTGCGACTTCGCGATCCACTCCGCCAGAACCCCCCGAATGTCCATCAATAAACGCGGCAGTAGCTTGTTTTCCGAACAATTCGCCACTCCCATATGAAAATCGAGATCGGCCTTCGTGTAAGTCTTCTTGTCGGCGTACAGCGCTTCCCGCCCTTCTTGCACCACTGCTTTCAAGCCCTCGATGTGTTCCGGCGTTCCGCGCTCCGCTGCCAGGGCCGCTACCTCCGTCTCCAGAATCATGCGCGTCTCGCACACGTCCGTCAGGTCTTTTTCGGTCTTCAGAAGACCCTTTGCCAGAATCCGGTCCAGCAGCCGGTGCGGCAGCTCCGAAACGTAGGTCCCATCCCCCGCGCGCATCCGCACCATTCCGATAAAGGCCAGTGATTTCAGGGCTTCCCGCAGTGTCGATCGCCCCACGTTCAGTACTTCACACAGTTCCATCTCCGCAGGCAGCCGTTCCCCTGGTTTCCAGCGCCGCTCCGCAATCATCTCGGCAAGCTGTAATGCCACCTGCTCGCCGAGGGTTACCCGGGCGACCGCTTTGAGTTGTTCCATGCCCCTTGACTTTATCCTGAATTGATGTATATTTCAATAATCTAAACAGCAGGTTGTCTGATGTTTACGAAGGAGGTCTTCCATGTCGCGTGACCATTTCGCCCTACTACGCTGCGCTGCGCTCACTATCCTCATGTCCCTGCCAATCTGGGCTCAAGTCCAGTCCGGACGAATCGTAGGCACCATCACCGACCCCAACAAGGCCGTCATCTCCAATGCCACCGTGACCGTGACCAACACCGCCACGAACGAAAGCATCATCGTCCACTCTAGCGGCACGGGCGACTACACCGTGACG
Source organism: Bryobacteraceae bacterium (assembly GCA_035475295.1). GTDB lineage: Bacteria > Acidobacteriota > Terriglobia > Bryobacterales > Bryobacteraceae > Bog-105. Next base: position 16,979 of record DATIMM010000128.1, on the reverse strand, counting down.
CCGCTCAATCCCGGTACCTACAGCATCACCATCACAGCCCCGGGCTTTCAAACCGCCAGGGTGGAACGTGCGGAAGTGCAGGTGAACCAGTCTGCCCGCGCCGACGTGCAGCTTCAGCTCGGCTCTACCTCTACCACCGTGCAAGTCACCGCCGCTGCTCCCTTGCTGAACACCGAGCAGGGCTCGCTCGGCACCGTCGTCACCAACAAAGAAATCGTGAATCTTCCGTTGAACGGCCGTAGCTTCTACGATCTGGCAAAACTCACTCCCGGAGCCGCCACCCTCCCCGGCGGTGGCAACTTACTCCGCATCCGGGCCAATTACATTTCGGGAACCGCCATCAGCGGCGTTCGCGGAGTACAGACCACCTTCCTTCTCGACGGCGTCGACGTCACCGACCACCATCAGGGCGGCACTCTCATACAAACCTCCATTGACGACCTGCAAGAGTTTAGCGTCCTGCAAAACGCCTACTCCTCCGAGTTTGGTTCCGCCGGCGGCATCTTCAATATGAGCACCAAGTCCGGAACGGACCATTTCCATGGTGGCCTCTTCGAATTTCTGCGCAACGACAAGCTGGACGCCCGCAACTTCTTCTCCCCCACCCGCGAAGCCTTGAAGCGCAATCAATTCGGAGGCGATCTCGGCGGCCCTCTCAATCTCCCGCGCTTCTTAGGAGGAAAAGGAAAAACCTTCTTTTTTGCGGACTATGAAGGCATGCGCCAGCGTCAGGGCCTGGTGTTTAGCGACATCGTGCCCACCGTAGCGGAGAAACAAGGCAATTTTAATGCGTCCGGGCTCAACACCATCTACGACCCGCTGACCACGAGTAATGGAACCCGCACCGCGTTTGCGGGCAACATCATCCCGAGTAACCGTCTCTCTCCTCAGGCTCTCTTCTTTACGAAGTTCATCCCCGATCCCAACGTCGGAGCCAACCGCTTCGCCTACGCGCCCAGCCAGCCCCTCGACACCGATCAGTTCACTGTGCGCGGCGATCGCACCATCAGCGATAAAGAGCGGCTCTTTGTCCGCTGGAGCTGGGATGATTACCGCGAATCCGACCCCAATGCCTATCCTGCCCTCGGATACGCCGACCTGCACACCCGCGCTCAAAACGTAGCTGCCGGACTCACCAGCGCCTTCACACCGAGCATCGTCAACGAAGCCATCTTCAGCTACATGCCTCAATTCATCGACCTGCAGGCCTTCGGTCAGGGGACCAATTTCAACGCCCAGGCAGGAATCGCAGGCTTTGAAGGCCTCCAGCGTGCCGGATCAGCAGGCTCGTTCCCCGATTTCGCCTTTAGCGGCTACACCGCTTTGACCGGCTCGGCCTTCGATCAGCGGCCCAAAACGCAAAACTTCACGGTGGTCCAGGGGATCGATAACCTCACCTGGATTAAGGGCCGTCACGTGTTTAAGTTCGGCGTAGAAATTCGCCACTGGGAACCCATCTTCACCGACAGTGCTACCTACCAGGGCTCCTGGAGCTTTACCGGCGTCAACACTCAGAACCCCGCCCACACCTCCGGATCGGGAGACGCCTTTGCGGACTGGCTCTTGGGCTACCCGTTCTCGTCTTCGCGTGGCTATCCCGGCTACGATTTCGGCGGTTTCGCTACCTACTCTCACTTCTTTGCGCAAGACGACATCAAGCTGTCGAGTAAACTGACTCTCAACGTCGGCCTTCGCTACGAATACTCACCCTGGATGAAAGGCTACAAGAATCAGCTCGGCACCTTCGATGGTACGTCCGCCCGGCCCATCATCATCGCTAGCAACACCAATCAGATCGATCTCAGCGCCCAACCCTCTGCGCCCACCGCCTACGCTCTCCTGCAAAACTATATTCAAACCAGCCATCAGGCGGGACTGCCGTTGTCTATCACGTATCCAGATAACAACCAATGGGCCCCCCGCTTCGGCTTGGCTTGGCGTCCCTTCGGCGAACGAACGGTGGTCCGTGGCGGTTACGGCATCTTTTACGAAATGGAAAATACGGATGGGCGGGTTAACCGCAACATGCCGCCTTTCCTCTTAAGTGAAACGATTTTCGCCGCGACGAACGCCGTCCCTACCCGCACGCTCGGTGACTTCTTTCTCGGACGGCCGCTCGGCAGCGCGGGCGTCATCCCCAGCATGAACCCCACTTACACACATCTGCGGCGCGGCAGCGATCAACACTGGAACATCGGCGTGCAGCAGCAGCTCACGCCCGATACCGTCGTGGAAGTGAACTACGTCGGCAACCACGGCACTCATCTGAACAGCAGCAATCCCTTCAACGACCCGCCTCCCGGTCCCGGTGCTATCCAAAACCGCCGTCCTTACCCCACGTGGGGGCCGATCAATTACTTCTCGCAGGACATGTCCTCTGACTACGATGCGCTGCAGGTGAAAGCCGAAAAACGCTACGGCAGTGGTCTCTGGTATCTCCTCTCCTACACGTTCTCGAAAAGCCTGACGATTCAGGACACACCGTCGGCCGGTGGTCTTTTCTACTTTGAAAAAGCCCGCTCGACTTACGACATCCCGCACAACATCGCCTTCAACATGGGATACGAGCTGCCCTTCGGTAAAGGCAAACCGTTCCTGAGCAACGCTGGCCGCTTCACGCAGGCCCTGCTTGGCGGATGGAGCGCTCAGGGTATCGTGATTCTGCGAAGTGGCCAGCCCTTCACGCCCACCATCTCTCGTGATGTCGCAAACACTGGGCAAGGTAATCAGCGCCCGAATCTCCTCGGCACGCCTGTAGCTATCGGCGCGCCCACCTGCTGGTTCTACGTCGCTTCCAATCCTGGATGCACCGCGCTCGATCCCGGCGCCTCCAGCACCTTTGCGCTGCCCGCGCAGTACACCTACGGCAACGCCGGAGCCAACATCCTTCGCTCCGGCTGGCTCAAGGACCTCGACTTCTCGCTCTTCAAAAACTTCCACGTCACCGAAGGAAGCGTCCTCCAGTTCCGTGCCGAGTCCTTCAACCTGACGAACACGCCCACCTTCGGCATTCCCAACGCCGTCGTCGATACTGCCTCCGCTGGCGTCGTCACCAGTACAGCCAACAATCCTCGTCAGCTCCAGTTCGCCCTGAAATACAATTTCTAACTCGATAACAGAACATGATGCGAAGCCTCACTACACTCCTCCTGCTCGCGCTACCGGTCCTTGCGCAACAGTCCGTCACCATTCATGTCGACGGATCGCAGCAAGCCGGTCCGTTTCCGCCATCCTGGAACTACTTTGGATATGACGAGCCAAACTACACCTACATGAAGAACGGCCGCAAGCTCATCGGGGAGCTCTCCGCTCTGGGAAAAACACCCGCCCATCTGCGGACTCACTTCCTGCTCACGACCGGAGACGGCAAGGCCGCCTTCAAATGGGGCTCAACGAACGCCTACACTGAGGACGCTTCCGGCAAGCCTGTGTACGACTGGACAACAGTCGACAAAATTATTGGCACTTTCGTCGATGCAGGCGCTACTCCCTATGTGGAAATCGGCTTCATGCCCGAAGCCCTGTCCACCCATCCCCAACCCTACACGCCCAACTGGAAGCCCGGTGACAAGTTCAACGACTACTACATCGGCTGGACTTACCCGCCGAAGGACTACAACAAATGGAGCGAACTCATCTATCAATGGGTAAAACATTCCGTTGACAAGTACGGCAAGGCCGCCGTGGAAACCTGGGATTGGGAAGTCTGGAACGAACCGAACATTGGCTACTGGCACGGCACGCCCGAAGAATACGATAAGCTCTACGACTACACTGCCGCCGCTGTGAAACGGGCCCTTCCCACGGCCCGCATCGGAGGACCTGCCTCCACCGGGCCCGATAACGAAAAGGCTGCGGCCTTCCTTCGCCAGTTCCTCCAGCACTGCGACTCCGGAAAGAACGAAGCCACCGGACAGACCGGAGCGCCTCTCGACTTCATCAGCTTCCACGTCAAGGGCCGTCCGCAGGTCGCCGAAGGCCACGTCCGCATGGGGCTCGCGCAGGAAATGAAGGACGCATCCAAAGGCTTCGATATTGTTCGTTCCTTCCCCAAATTCCAAAGCCTGCCCATTGTCCTGAGCGAAGCCGATCCCGAAGGCTGTGCCGCCTGTTCGGCGCGTGTCTATCCGCCGAACGCCTATCGCAACGGAACGCTGTATCCTGCGTACGAGGCCGCCGCAATTAAGACACTGCTTCATCTCGCCGGGACCACGCAAACAAATCTTCAGGGAATCCTCACCTGGGCCTTCGAATTCGAAGACCAGCCCTACTTCGATGGCTTCCGCACACTCGCTACAAATGGCATCGATAAACCCGTTCTCAACATATTCCGCATGGCCGGACTCATGGGCAACGGCAATCTCCTGAAAGTCGACAGCACCGGTGCCGTTCCGCCCGAATCCATAGCCAACACCGGCGTCAGTGAAAAACCCGATGTCGATGCACTCGCCACGCGATCCGACCACAAGATCGACGTGATGGTCTGGAACTATCAGGACAACGACATCGCTGGTCCCGCCGCGAACATTGATCTGAATATCTCCGGTCTGCCCGCCGATGCCAAACGCGTCCTCCTGCGCCATTACCGCATCGACCAGGACCACAGCAACGCGTACACGCTCTGGAAAAAGCTCGGATCGCCGCAAAGCCCTTCGCCTGACCAGTACAAGCAACTCGAAGAGGCCGGGCAACTCCAGTTGCTGGAATCGCCCCGTTGGATCGATAAAACGAGCGATCAGGCCGATCTCAAATTCTCTCTCCCGTTGCAAGGGATCTCGCTCGTTGAACTGAGCTGGTAAGGATGGTCTCGCGCTCCTCTTCCCGGTGGCAAATTGCCGTCGTGATCGCGTTTGCGATCACCATCAGCTACTTCGACCGGCAAACCCTGCCCGTGGCCGTAGCCGCCATTCAGCGCGATATCCCCATCTCCAATACCGCCTTCTCTCAACTGCAGGCCGCCTTTCTCATCGCCTACGCCGGCATGTACGCCGGAGGCGGCAAGCTCATCGATGTACTCGGCACTCGAAACGGCTTTCTGCTGATCATGCTCTGGTGGTCGCTCGCCTGCGCCAGCCATGGCCTGGCAACCGGGCTCGGTATGCTCATGGTCAGTCGCTTCTTGCTCGGTATGGGCGAAGGCGGCGGCTTCCCGGCCGCAACCAAGGCCGTCTCCGAATGGTTCCCCGTCACTGAACGTGGCCTCGCCATGGGCATCATGAACGCCGGAACCGCTCTCGGCGCCGTCATCGCGCCTCCGTTTATCGCGCTTGTTCTCTCGTTCAGCAACTGGCGCTGGGTCTTCTTCCTCTCCGGCGCGTTCGGTCTTGCCTGGGCTGTCTGGTGGTGGAAGACTTACTGGTCCCCGGCCTCCGTTCCCGGCGACATCGCGGACGAACGCGGTCCGTCGCCCTCCTGGCTCAAGCTCCTCGCGCGCACTGAAGTATGGGGCCTCGTCGGAGCAAAGTTTCTTAGCGACGCTGCCTGGTACTTCTATCTCTTCTGGTTCCCCAAATATCTCTACGACGTGCGCCACTTCGATATCAAGCAGGTCGGCTACTCCGCCTGGATTCCTTACGCCGCCTCGGGCGTCGGTTGCCTCGTGGGTGGCTGGTTCTCCGGCTGGCTCATCCGCAAGGGCCGCTCCGTCAACTTCGCCCGCAAACTGGCCCTGGGGCTCAGCGCCGCCGTCATGCCCTGGATCGTCTTAGTAACGCACCTTCCCGTTTCGCTCGCGATCGCACTGTTCAGCCTCGCCTTCTTCGGCCAGCAGTCCTGGTCCACCCTCGTCATGGTCCTTCCCGCCGATCTTTTTAAGCGCTCCGTCGTCGGCTCGGTGGCCGGACTAGTCGGCTTCGGAGGCGCCATGGGCGGCGTAGTCTTCGGCCTCGTCGTCGGTTACCTGCTCGACCACGGCTACGGCTATGGCGCGGTCTTCGCTATCGTCAGTACGCTTCACGTTCTCGCTTTCTGTCTCATTCTGTTAACTGTCCGCACAATTGGAGTCCAAACCAAATGAAAATCACCGAAATCCGCACCCGAGTCGTTGAATGGAGGGGCAAAACCGTTCCGCCGGAGCCGCACTTCTGCACCAATCCCATGGATCTCCTGGATCTGGGCGAAGACTCCATGGCCGGCTTCCGCTTCTACGGCTGGCTCATCGTCGAGATCTTCACCGACAGCGGTCATGTAGGGATCGGAAACGCCGCCCTTGCCCCTCGCGTGGCCAAGGACATCATCGACGTCTACTTAAAGCCCCTGCTTATTGGCAAAGACCCGTTCGACACCGAATTCCTCTGGCAGCACATGTACCGCCAAACCATGGCCTTCGGCCGCAAGGGAATCGGTATGGTCGCCATCAGCGCCGTGGATATTGCTCTCTGGGACATCCTCGGCAAAGCCACGAACCAGCCGGTGTTTAAGCTACTCGGCGGAAGAACGAAACGACGGATTCCGGTGTACGCCAGCAAGCTCTACAGTCAGAAACTGGACAAGCTCGCCGCCGAAGCGGCACACTACGTATCGCAAGGCTACAAAGCCATGAAGATGCGCTTCGGATGGGGTCCGGTCGACGGAGCTGCCGGCATGCAGCGCAACGTCGAACTCCTCAAAACGCTCCGCGAAGTCATCGGCTACGATGTCGATCTCATGGCCGATGCCTACATGGGTTGGACCCTCGACTACGCCCGTCGAATGCTGCCCTTACTGGAGCCCTTTCAACTGCGCTGGCTCGAAGAAGCCGTCATCCCCGATGACATCGGAGGCTACGCTGCCCTGAAATCCTTGGGCAAAGTGCCCATCGCTGGAGGCGAACACGAATTCACCATCTATGGCTTCCGTGAGCTGCTCGACCGCAAAGCCGTCGACTACATCCAGTTCGACACCAACCGCGTCGGCGGAATCACCCAGGCCCGCAAAGTAGCCGCCCTCGCCGAATCCTACTCCGTCCCCGTCATCCCCCACGCCGGCCAGATGCACAACTTTCACATCGTCATGGCCAGCCTGAATTCACCCATGGCCGAATTCTTCCCCGTCGTAGACGTCGAAATCGGAAACGAACTCTTCTGGTACATCTTCCAGGGAGAGCCCCAACCCGACGACGGATATATAGACCTCAGCGATACAGTCCCCGGCCTGGGTGTCACGATCAAGGAAGACGCCTTAAAGCAGTTCGAAGTGATCGAATAGTCCGGGTCCCAGCCGGCGTCACCAGATGAGGGGTGCGATCATGGTCGCGTCCCTCTACCATTGGGATACATGTCCCGCTGCGAATCGGAAGCTATCGCCCAAGCCCGGTCCTGGATCAACAACGCTACCGCTACCACTGCTCTGACCGGTGCCGGGATCTCCGCCGAAAGCGGTGTTCCTACCTTTCGCGGATTTGCCGGTCTTTGGAAACAATTTCGCCCTGAAGACCTCGCCACCCCGGAAGCATTTGCTCGTCATCCCGAACTCGTCTGGGAATGGTACGACTGGCGTCGCAGCCTCATTGCGAAAGCCCAGCCCAACCCCGGTCACCGCGCCCTCACCGACCTCGAACGCCGCGCTCAGAGCTTCACGCTCATCACCCAGAACGTCGACCGCCTCCATCAACGCGCTGGAAGTCAGTCGGTACTCGAACTTCATGGCAGCATCTGGCAGCTTCGCTGTACGGCCTGTCACCGCGAATGGTCCGACGAAACAGTTCCGCTCCCGCATCTGCCGCCTACCTGTCGTTGTGGAGGCCTCGCCCGCCCCGCGGTGGTCTGGTTTGGAGAAAGCCTGCCCCGTGAAGCCTGGTCTCGCGCCGAGCGGGCCGCTTCGACCTGCGATGTCTTTCTCGTCATCGGCACCTCGGCCCTTGTCTATCCCGCTGCCGGCCTGGCCTCTCTCGCCCACCGTTGCGGAGCCAAACTCATTGAAATCAACGCCGAAAAAACCGCGCTTTCCAACGCAGCCGATCTTGCCCTCACCGGACCCGCTGGGGAAATTCTTCCCGCCCTTCTCCGCGAGTGATTCGCCTCCCGCTACACTGGACAGTTCTCCCCACTCATGGCTCGCCCGTTAGCTCTCGGAAACGAACTGCTCCCGCAAGGATGCCGCATCTGCGGCGGCCGGGAATTTGGCTTTACCAAAATCCTCTGGCCTGAGCTGGTCCAGGAATGGCAACTCAGCTCCAGCGAAAGGGAGTACATCGACATCCAGCAAGGGTTCCACTGCATTCAGTGCCGCTCCAACCTGCACTCCATCACACTCGCGTACGCCATCTGCAAATCCCAGGGGCACGAAGGCACGCTGCATTCCTGGATCGAGTCCGCAGCCGCCCGTTCCACCCAACTGCTCGAAATCAATGAAGCGGGAAATCTCACCAGACATATCCGTCGGCTGCCCGGCCACATCTTCGTCTCATATCCCGATGTGGACATGCATAGCCTGCCTTATCCGAACTATCGCTTCGACCTGGTGATTCACTCCGACACGCTCGAGCACGTGCCCAACCCGATCCATGCTCTTGCCGAATGCCGCCGCTTCCTCAAGCCCGGAGGTTTCCTCGCCTTCACGGTCCCGGTCATCGTCGGCCGCCCAGCCGCTCAAGAGACGGTTTACCGCCCTCCTACCACGGCGCGCCCGGCGAAAACAAAACCGACTACGCTGTCCAAACCGAGTTCGGTGCCGACGTCTGGACCTATCTTCTGGAAGGGGGCTTCGCGTCCGTGTCCCTCGTCAGTCTCCTCTATCCCGCCAGCATCGCCCTCCTGGCCCGTGCCTGATTGTTCTCCTCAGTAGATTGCGCTCAGGTCGCGCATCCGGCTCCGGGTCAGCTTCAGTTCGCATTGCAGGCGATTCGCTTCTCTCCCGAAGCTCGCGCATGTAGCATTTCGATATTTCTCCCACGCTTGCTGCGATTCACGGATCGCACATCCGCCGCCTGTTGCAGAGAGAAGCCTTCATAAGTCGTCAGAATCAGCGTCTCCCGCTGGAACGGTGGCAATGCCGCAACTGCCGCCGATACTGCTTCCTCCATTCCGGAAAACTTCCCGCTCCAGCGAACTCCATCGCCGGTCCCGGCGCCACCGCTTCCACGCCAGGTGCCGCGCAATCCCCAGCAGCAGCGCTCGCGTCGATCCCCGCGAACAGTCCCACTCCGCATCGCCTCTCCAAGCGTTAGGAACGTATCCTGAGCAATGTCTTCGGCAACCGCCGGCGAGTTCGTTATACGCCAGGCGAATTGGTAAACAGCATTTTTATGGTGTTCGAACAGCGCCCCAAACTCGTCGTCAGTCATGAGCTTCACAGTGGATTACCGGATCGCAAGAAAAAGGATACGGCGCTGGCGGAAAATTTTCGTGTCCGGTTCTGTGTTTCCTGGTGACAAAGCCGTTCAACGGTGTCTAAATCTGTATGCCGTTAGGACGCCTTCTGATCGCTGCGGGAATCGTCCTGGTGCTGTTGGGCGCGCTCGTCTTGCTGCTCGGCAGGTTCCATATACGCCTCGGCCGGCTCCCAGGCGACGTCATCTGGCACGACAAAAACACGACGATCTACTTCCCCATCGTCACTTGTCTTTTGCTCAGCTTCCTCGGTTCGCTGCTGCTCTGGTTCTTCACCCGCCGTCCATAAAAAAGAGCCCGCACAGGGCGGGCTTGCCAAGGGTTTACTCTCTCTAGCTCTATTTCGTACTGCCTGTTCTCGGTATCCGAGTCCCGATCTTCACCCTCCACGCCGACGAGGAGGATGAACTATGAGATCGAGCGGACCACTACTCTCTTGCGCCCCACCAGGGCCAGGGCTAACAGGCCGCCACCGAGCAGAGCATACGTGGACGGCTCAGGCATTGTGGATCCGCCGCTAGGTCCTGTCAGCGTGGAGCCGGGGCCCGTACCCAGAAACAACGTGTCTTGTCCGCCCGATACGTTGGACGCGTGGAAGCCTCCCCCGATCCCCGTAATCTGACTCCAGATTCCGTTCACCGTGGCCGATTGAGCGGCATCTAGCTGGAAGACGAAACCCGAGTTGCCGGTCCCGGCCAACGTGCTGCTCAGCGTGAGCGGAGTGCCGCTCAGGCTAGCCGTATACAGCGCCGTGCTGTTGCTCCCGTAAAACGAAACCTGGAGCGCATCGAGCGTGGCTCCGTTCCCGCTCGGCTCAGCCGAGTTGAAGATGAACCGCAGTTGGCTTGCGTCCGTCACGCCAGCCGGGGGTGCTTGCACCGATGAGCTGTTCTTGATCTTGCCATCCGTGGCAATGCCACAACCGGTGGTCGAGCCGCCAAAGCCGATGCAGCCGGCCTCGGTTGTCGATTGCCCGTTCGCTGTCTGTAGCGTAATGATCGTGCTTACGTTGCCAAATCCGGTGCCATTAAGATTCACCTCAAATGGACTGCTCTGAATCAGTGAAGCCGAAGCAGAAGGTATTATGCTGCAGCAGCCGAGCAGAAGTAGTGCGGATTTATAAGTTAAGTTCATTAAGTTCCTCCACCGTGATTACAGCATCGCCACCCGGCCCTCGGAAATCCCTGAGGCACCCTTCCAAGTACCCCCTCTCGCGTCGTTGTAGGAAAGTCAAAACGCGTTCTAACCAGTGAAATTACTTTCGGTTATCGGCCACTCCAACCCGGAGGCATAGCGCCCGGCGCCTTGCCGGACTCGATAGCTCCCGAGCCCTCGTCCCGCGGACGGCGCTCAAACATCACACCGCGAGTGGTAATCACCCGAATATCACCGACTTAGGAGATAAGAATACGGAAAGCTCTGGACTTCGAATGCCGTCGGCCAACCCGTTTACCGGCTTAAGTGCAATCGTTTCAAGGAAAATCGCACGGCTGAGACAAACGGTACCGTAACCTCAATGAGTCAAAATTACTGGTACCGTTTTAAGGGGAAAGGCCGGGCAATAAAGGCTTTTATCAGCGGCTGACCGGCCAAATTCAGCCCGATATAAGTAATATTCCGAGGCTCGCGCAATCGGGCCGCAATCGGGGGACGGAGCACTCATTTCACCGATTCTTGCGCGTGAGAACGCCCGCTCCCTTTGTCTCGCACCTTCGCCACTGACCATGTCCGAAAACCGCGAGTCCACTCCTCCGTCAAATGAGAAACTTTGCATGTGGAACTGCCGGATCGAGACATCTGCTATCGCGCACTGCAGAGCCGTGACGCCCGTTTCGACGGCTTGCTGTTTGTCGGTGTCACGTCCACCGGCATTTACTGCCGCCCGATCTGTCCGGCGCGCACTGCAAAGCTTGAGAATTGCCGTTTCTTCGGTTCGGCCGCAGCAGCACAGGAGGCGGGCTTTCGTCCGTGCCTGCGTTGCCGTCCGGAAACTGCTCCCGATCTGGCTTCCTGGCGCGGGACTTCGAACACGGTCTCCCGCGCGCTCGCTCTCATCGCCGATGGCGCTCTGGACGGCGACGGCGCAAGGGTAGAAACATTGGCGGAACGCCTTGGTCTGGGCGAACGCCAGCTCCGGCGCTTGTTCCTGCAGCATCTCGGAGCCTCGCCCATCGCGGTGGCGCAGACGCGACGTGTGCTGTTTGCCAAGCAGCTCATTCACGAAACGCGAATTCCCATGACCGAAATCGCGCTCGCGGCTGGATTCGGCAGCGTGCGGCGATTCAATGAAATATTCCAGGACCTTTTTCATCGTCCGCCCAGCGCATTGAGGCGAAAAAATTCGGCTATCCCTTCAGGCACGGAAGCCGGCGTGACCCTTCGGCTCCGTTACCGGTCTCCCTACGACTGGAATTCCATGCTCGCCTATCTGCACGCGCGTGCCATACCGGGCGTTGAGGTTGTTGAGAAGGGACGTTATCTGCGTACCGTCGAGATAGCCGGCTTCGCCGGTAGTGTCGAAGTGACGCACTTGCCGCAGCGCCAGAGTCTTGGAGTTACGATTCGTTTCCCTGATGTCAAATCTCTCCCTGCGATTGTGACCCGGGTGCGCCGCCTGTTTGATCTTGGTGCGGACATTGAGACGATCGACGCCCATCTGTCTTCCGATCCGCTGCTTGCGCCTTTGGTGGCGCAACGTCCCGGGCTGCGCGCGCCCGGCGGATGGGACGGCTTTGAATTGGCGGTGCGAGCTGTTTTGGGCCAGCAGATCAGTGTCGTCGCTGCGCGCCGGCTGGCGGGACAACTTGTTTCACTCCACGGCAAATCTGTCCCGGCAGGGTACGTGAACCACCCTGGCCTCTCGCATGTGTTTCCTGCGGCTGAGCGTCTTTCCTCTGCGGAATCCATCGGCCTCGCCATGCCGGGGACCCGCCAGGCATCCCTCAAGGCATTGGCTGCAGCTGCCGTGGCTGACCCGAATCTGTTTCGCCCTGTTGGAACGATGGAAGATGCGATCGTGCGATTACGCGCCATCCCAGGAGTTGGCGAATGGACGGCGCAATACATCGCCCTGCGTGCCATACGTGAAATGGACGCCTTTCCTGCATCGGACATTGGTGTGCTTCGCGGTGCCGCACGACTGGATGGCGTACGTCCGACGCCCGCCGTTCTTCTCGATCGTGCCGAGTCGTGGCGTCCCTGGCGCGCCTACGCGGCGCAGCACCTGTGGGCCGTCGACGCCGCCGCGGTCATAAACGATGGAGGAGCCTATGGATAAAAAACTGCAGCTGTTGATGAATCGGATCGAGACGCCGATCGGCGAAATGCTCACCCTGGCGGACCGCGACGGAAATCTGCGTGCCGTGGATTGGACCGACCACGAAGCACGTATGCGCCGCCTGCTACGGCTTCACTACGGTGAAAATGGATTCCGGCTTGAACCGGCTCACAAGCCGGGCAACCTGACGGATGCAATCAACAGCTACTTTGCCGGAGACCTTACCGCGATCAACACCTTACCGGTGCAAACAGGCGGTACGCCCTTTCAGCGTGAAGTGTGGCGTGCATTGCGCGAAATTCCCTCCGGCGCTACTCTCTCTTACGCGAAGCTTGCTGAACGAATCGGCCGGCCTGCCGCGGTAAGAGCCGTTGGCCTCGCTAATGGGTCGAATCCCGTCGGTGTCGTCGTACCCTGCCACCGCGTCATTGGAGCCAACGGATCGCTCACCGGATACGGCGGCGGTATCGAGCGCAAGCGCTGGCTTCTCGAGCACGAGCGAGAGCTCGCCAAGAGTCAGGCCACAGAAGCAATCTCCACATTCATATCCGCCGGTCTCTATGCTGCCGGGTAGAAATGAATCACGTTCCACCCCGGAAATGGACGGGTCGCCAGCCAAACCACCCGTTACACTCGCGCCCAACACAACCTGCTGCGAACATACGCGGGCGCATGTCAATTCCGGTCAGCATCATTAGCCTCATTAGAACTAGAATTGTGTAAATGCGAACCGCAGTCATCGGAGCCGGCCCGGGCGGAATCGTGGCCGCTCGGTACTTGAAGTCAGAAGGCTTCGATCCCGTCATCTTCGAACAGGGTGAGCACATCGGCGGTCAGTGGAGCGGCGATCCCGGTCACAGTGGCATTTGGCCTGCTATGCGCACCAACACCAGCCGCATTCTCACGGCATTCAGCGATCGGCCGCACTCCGTCGAGTCGCGTACCTACCCGACGAATCAGATGATGCGTGAATACCTCCAGCGCTACGCGGAGGCCTTCGATCTCACCGCGCACATCCGTCTGAAAACACCCGTGCGCGAACTATGTCGCGATCAGAAGCATGGCTGGACCGTGCGAACAGACGCTGGTGAGGAACACTATGTGCAGGTCGTGATCGCCACCGGTCGCTACAATAAGCCAGCGATTCCTGACGTGCCCGGACTGCAATCCTTCTCAGGTTCAGGCCGCGTGAGCCACGCGTTTTCCTACAAGCGTCCCGAAGCTTATCGCGGCTTGCGGGTTCTCGTAGCCGGGTGCAGCATCAGTTCTTTGGAGATCGCGAGCGACCTTGCCGCCCTTGGCGCCGCGCGCGTCGTGCTCAGCCATCGCAAGCAGCGCTACGTACTCCCGAAAATCATCGCCGGAGTGCCCATGGACCACTTGGCTTTCACGCGTTTCTCCGCGTTCGCCGAGGAATCGTTCCCGGTGGCCGCCGTCGGCTCCGCCCTGAAGCAGTTCGTGCTGGGAGCGGGAGGCAGTCCGGAACAGTTCGGAGCCCCCAAGCCTTCCGACAACATCTTCGAAGCCAGCATCACGCAGAGTCAGTTCTTTCTTCCGTTGGTGGCGGAAGGCCGTATCACCGTTAAACCCTGGATCGACTCTGTGCACCACGAAGAGGTTCGCTTCACCGATGGCAGCACCGAAAACTTCGATGCCATTCTCTTCGGCACCGGCTACGATCTGCATCTTCCCTTTTTGAGCGACGACATCCGCCGCACGCTGAACATGGATGCGCACCACCTGGATCTCTATAAATTCACCTTCCATCCGGATTTGCCCGGCTTGGCCTTCCTCGGGATGTTCGAGCTCGTCGGCCCCTATTATCCGGTTCTTGAATTGCAAGCCCGCTGGATCGCGTACACTTCGAGCGGAGCACAGGCGGCCCCGTCGAAGGAGGAACTGTATGCCGGTATCGCTGCCTGCCGCGCGCGCCGGGGTCGCCCACAGTTCCTGACCAATCATGTGGCGGCACTGCTATTCTCACGTGCTGCCGGAGTGGAGCCTGAGCTCGAACGCTGGCCCGAGCTCGCGCGCCCGCTGATGTTCGGTCCCCTCGCCCCGGTGTCATTCCGCATGAGCGGCCGTGACAGCCTTCCTGACGCACCCGAGCGCTTCGCAGCGGAAGTCCGGTGCTTTGGCTGCATGCCATCCAACGAACTTGCACCCATGCAGATCGCACAACTGCAAGCGCTCGCCGGTGCCCGCCGCGACGAGGCGTTCAGCCGCTACGTCGCAGCCGTTAGCCCGCGCCCGGAGGCGGCGTCAACCGTCTGACGCGCTGCTAGGTTCGCGTTGATGCTCAAGCCACGCCGCAGCGCCAGCCGAACTATTCACCATCAGTACGGCTCTGCTGATTACGTCCATGCACAATAGTAGCCATGGTCAAAACTCACCTGATGAGTAGTTTCCTCTTTGCCTTGGCTGCCGCTACCAGCCTGTTTGCGCAAAGTGACAAGATCCGGATCATCGCCTTCGGGGCGCATCCGGACGATTGCGATATTCGCGCCTCCGGAACGGCTGCGCTCTGGGTAAAGATGGGTTATCCGGTCAAGTTCGTGTCCGTTACCAATGGCGATGCGGGGCATCAAACTATGCACGGTGCCGAGTTGGCCCGCCGTCGGCTCGCCGAGGCCAAAGAATCGGCGCGACGTCAGGGGATCGAGTATGACGTCCTTGATAATCACGATGGGCAACTGCTGCCGACCCTGGCCGTGCGTGAACAAATCATTCGCGAGATCCGGAGCTGGCATGCGGACGTTGTCCTCGCCCCGCGGCCGAACGACTACCATCCCGATCATCGGTATACGGGCGTGCTGGTTCAGGACGCCGCCTACATGGTCGTCGTGCCAAACGTTACGCCGGACGTGCCTGCCCTGCGTAAGAATCCGGCCTTCTTCTACTATCAGGATGGTTTTCAGCGCCCCAACCCCTTCCGGCCCGATGTTGCCGTATCGCTCGACGATGTGATCGATCAAAAGGTCAACGCGCTCGATTCCCACGTGTCGCAGTTTTATGAGTGGCTGCCTTGGGTCGATGGAAAGCTGGAACAGGTTCCGAAAGATCCAACCGAACGGAAGGCTTGGCTGAAGCGCACTCGATTCACCCCGCCCAATCCGGCAGTGCGCGCCGCTCTGGTGAAATGGTACGGCCCGGAAAAAGGGAACGCCACAAAATACTACGAAGCCTTTGAAATCTGCGAGTACGGTTCGCACCCCGACGACGCGCGCCTCCGGCAACTGTTTCCAATGCTGCGCTAACCGACAGGTATGAACAGAACACATAGGACACGAATCCGTTTACCGGCGTGTCCTATGTGCAGTGATTCTGATACCTCTCAAACGAATGTGGATCGTAGTGTTCCTCGGGACGCAAGTTGCCCTATCAGCCGACCCGCGGTTCGTACCTGTTCAAGCTCCAAGGCCGTTTACGTTCCATGAACTCGAGCGGCTTGCCATCGACGATCCGCCCTCCGGAGCACTCGCCGGGCATCTGAGTCAAGTCCTTTCCGAGCCCACGATAGACAACGCTGCAACGTTCGCGGGAACGCTGCCGCACCAGCCCGTCGCTTCCGGCATCAAGGTGCTGCGAGTCGCCGAATGGAATATCAATCGGGGTGTTAACTTCGACGGTGTTCTGTCAAGTCTGTCGAAGGACTCCCGTTTCGTTGGCGAGGCAAGCACACATCTCTCCCGAAGTGCGCAGAAACAACTGATACAAGAACTGCATCTGCTCCGAAGCGCCGATGTAATCGTTCTGGATGAAGTGGATGACGGGATGAAAAGAACGGGGTATCGGAACGTGGCGCAATCGCTAGCCCGCGAGCTTCATTTCAATTACGCCTATGGCGTTGAGTTCATCGAGCTCAACAAAATCTATCTCCGCTTGAAGCATCTGGATCGCCCGCCCGGTACGCGAACTTTGGACCGCGCGAAGGCCCTTGCCCTGGATCCTGACCGCTACCTGGGGTTTGAAGGCACCGCGATTCTTTCCCGTTACCCGATCGTGCGCGCTCGCAACACTCGCCTTCCAGACTGTTATGACTGGTATCACGGTGAGATCAAGGAAGTATCGGATCTTGAATACCTGCGCCGCTGGTCGGCCGAAACGATCTTCGACGAGCAGATCCGTAGACAAGTGCGTCGCGGTGGACGCATGGCTCTCATCGCTGACCTTGCCGTTCCGGGCGCAACCGGCGATAGGGTCACAATCGTTGCCCCGCATCTGGAAGACTATTGTGCCTCTGGATGCCGGAAGGTTCAGATGGATGGCCTGTTACGGCAAATCCAGAACACGCCAAACGATGTGGTCGTGGCTGGTGACTTGAATACGACTGGACGCGATGGCACACCTGTTTCCCTGCAGCGTGAAATCCTGAAAAGAGTCACCAGTTGGCG
>DATIMM010000127.1:0-6154 GCA_035475295.1 Bryobacteraceae bacterium | reverse complement strand
GCGTCGAGCCCGGCGATAATAGCCCACTCCCCTTCCCGCAACGTGATGTTGCCCTTGAAAATTCGCTCCGCGACTTCGGGGACCGTGTCGATCGTTTGCGTACCCAGCGCATCGTCCTGCGCCTCCACTTCCAACGAAACGTCGCCGCTTCCACTCACATGCGGCTTCATCTTGAGCAGCAGGCCGAGATCCTGGTACGTCACTTGCCCGATCGGGTTGTAGATAGAACCAGCGCTCTGCTGAAATCCACTGTAGATCGATTGCGGAATGGGATACTTATCGCCTACGTGCAGAGTCGCTTGCTGGCCGTCCGATGCAACCACGGTGGCGTCGAAGAGCTTGCTTGCAACCGATTTGCTGTAGGTGGCGAACAGCGTCGCGTTTATGCCGCCGATACCGAACACACTGCTGCCTCCGCCGAACGTAAGATATGAGCCCGCCATTGCCGCCATGGATAGAATCGACTGAAATCCGCCGAATTGTACGTGTTCGATGATCGGATAACTGGTCGGAAGGGCGACCCCGTAGTGGTAGCTTCGGTCGGTATCGAAAGTCATCAACTCCACCTCGATGGAAACCTGGGACTTGGGCAACAGAAGAGCCTCGAGCAGACAACGTGCAAGCCGCGCCCGGGAGGCCCGGTCGCGAATCACGACGACCCGCGACGCGGAATCGTAGCCGACTGATCGCAGCCCCAGCACACCCCGGACCGCATTCGCGGCCTCTGTCAGGTCCTTCTGGCCCAGCGCGTTAGGCAAAGGAACAGTGAGAGCGATGGTCGGCTCCAACTCGGCCCGCTTCATTTCCGTGTCATTTGCGAAGAAAATGAGGTGGGCATTCACGGGAAAGACGAAGGTGTCTGTGGCGGCCGTGAGCGCTTCCAGGGCGGTATGGAAATCCGCTTGAGCGAGGTGAAAACTGATTCGAGGTTTCGTTTGAAGATCGCGATCCCACACGGCCCGCACACCGTAGGCGGCAGCCACCTGCGACAGAACCACTTTCTCGTCCGCATCCAGGTCGAAGTTCCGCAGCGCGGCGCTCGCCTTCACGACAGGCAAGGGTTGCAGCGCAGGCAGCAGAGCTTCCCGTTCAGAGGCCGCCTCCAGCACAGAGTTCACGTCGGGCTCGTTGGGATTCGCTTCGGCGGCCTTGATGTCCGCGGAGATATCCGCCGTTTCTACATTGGCCTTCGACAACAGCTTGGCAATGGGGGCCAGCGCGTCACGATTGGCGCGGTAACTGGGGTTCTGGGAGTCGCGTGCGGCTGCTTCTGCAAACAGCATGTAGGCACGGACAAGCCGGCCCGAGTTCCGGGCCTCGTTTGCTGATCGGGCTAATTTGGCTGCCACCGGATCTCCGCCCGCCCAGCATGAGAAGGCTACCAGCAGCAACAGGAGCAGGCGATAAATCAAGTCTTAAGACGTACGCGAGTCAAAGTACGTGCATACTAATGACCCGGGGCCACGTAGCCGGGCGGATGCGCCGCGCCTTCGCCAAAAAAGTACTCCTCCATTTGCTTCAGCAAGAATTCCTGCGCTTCGGGCGTACCCAGGTTCAGGCGGTACTCGTTCATGATCATCTTCATCTGTTCCACCCACATTTTCCAGGCGTCCTTCGACACGTTCTCGTAGATGCGCTGGCCTAACGGATGGTTGTCGAAGGGAACCTCGTCCAAACCGGGCAGCTCACGTTGTAACTTGACACAGAAAACCTTGCGCTCGGGCTTAGATCCAACAGGCGTAGTCGCGCTCATAGAATTCTCCTCAATCTCTTTATATTGAGGATAGCCCAGCCGAAAAAGCGGCCCTATCGGGCTCAGGATCACGGTCCTGGCGAGATATTCTGCGGCTCCATTCTTTTTTCACAAAAACAGAAAGACGCAACGGCGGCAAATCCGGATGGTTTGCGGAATGCTGCTGCACGGCTCGTAAATAGCGTTTTAAAATCTCTGGCCGCGACGCCTTCCGTATGCGAGCGGTTTGCAGGTCCAATAGCAACTCAAGCTCCCACTGCGTAAAGATATTACGCTGGACGGCGCCGCTAATTAGTTCTTGAACGAGTTGATTGAATGACGTCAAATCAGGGCTTTCTACCGGTATGCCTGGCAATCCAGGAAGTGCTTCGTCCCAAGGATTTTTCTTATTATTTTCTGCGATGGTTGGCAGCAGTGGGGCACTTCCTAGGTAAGGACACGATTGTCTTCCTTCTCAATTTTGTCGGTCTGGCCATGCATTATCGGCCCCCTTGCCGCCGCTCTGCTGGTGTGCGGCCTGGACGACCTCGTGCCCACCTTGATCTTTGTTTGGACCAGGTTCGTCAAACGGCAGATCGAAAACACCGCATCCGTTGCCGATGATGAGCCCCTTCCCGAGCGGCGGATTGCCATATTCGTTCCCTGCTGGAAAGAGTCCGGGGTTATCAGCAACATGGTTCGCCATAACTTAGCGGCCCTGTGCTACCGGAACTTCGATTTTTTTCTCGGAGTTTATCCCAACGATGACCCGACCGTCCAGGTAGCCAACACTCTGGCGAACTCGTTCCGCAACGTCCATGTGGCCCTTTGTCCGCACGACGGTCCGACATCGAAAGCGGACTGCCTGAACTGGATTTACCATCGCATGCTGGCTCACGAGGAGCAGCACGGCGGCTATTTCGACACGATTGTGCTGCACGACGCCGAAGATCTGATCTACCCCGACGCGCTCTCGACCATCAACCGGAAACGCGGGGAGTATGCGATGGTACAGGTACCCGTATTGCCACTGGACACGCCCTTTCGCGAGTTCACCCACGGCGTGTACTGCGACGACTTTTCCGAGTATCAGACGATCGATATGCACGCCCGCCAGTGGTGTGGGTCTTTCGTGCCGTCCTGTGGTGTGGGAACGGGATTCGCCCGCGAAATTCTCGACAGGCTAGCGACTGAGCGCGAAGGCCAGGTATTCAGCCCGGCGAGCCTGACCGAAGACTATGAAATTGGCGTTTACATCCACAAGCTGCGCTTGCCTCAGCTCTTCGCCCCGGTCGAGCAAGGGCGCAAAGGCCTCGCCGCCACCCGTGAGTATTTTCCACGCCGCGCCCGTTCCGCGATTCGACAGCGCACCAGGTGGGTGACGGGAATTGCTTTGCAGGGATGGGAGCGCTACGGTTGGAACGGCAGTTGGGCAACCCGATATTGGTTCTGGCGCGATCGCAAAGGCTTGGTGACGAATCCGCTGAGCTTCCTGGCAAATATTGCTTTGCTGCTGGGGGTAGCGGACTGGACCTTCGGCGGAGCGACACATCGCCCACCAGCCCTCACGATTACGAATCCCACCATCGCTTTCCTCTGCTACTGCACTCTCACCCTGCAGTGCCTGCGTCTCGGACTGCGAATGTTCTGCGTTGGGCGACTCTACAGTCCAGTCCTGGCCGCCGGTGTTCCGCTGCGGGTACTACACGGAAACTTCATCAACTGCTGCGCTTCCTTGGGAGCCATCTGGCGCTACTTGGATGCCCGCCTGCATGGGCGGCCTCTCGTCTGGCTGAAGACGGAGCACGCCTATCCACATCGGGATGCTCTTCCGTCCCATCGACGCGAGTTCGCCGACGTTCTGACTGGCTCCGGCTACATAACCGAAGACAAGCTGACTGGAATTCAGAAGGAAATGTCCCCAAACGATGATCTGGCCGATTTTCTTGTGAGGACCGGAGAGCTATCCGACGAGGACGTCTGTAAGATCATCAGCTTGCAGTCGGGCCTGCCCTGGACCCGGATTGACGCGCGCAGCGTAAAGCCCCGGGTGGTGCGGAGCTTGCCTGCCCATGTGGAGGAACGTTTTAGGATCGTCCCGTTTGGCCTTCAGGACGGACGCCTTCTCATCGCGGGCCCACGCGTGCCGCCGTCTACCATGTTTGACGAACTTCGGAGCTTCACAAAGCTTCCTGTCGAATTTCAACTTGTTCCGGAACACAACTACCGCGAACTGCGGGGCCTGCGCTCGGCCGACCATCCGTAATTAGACGGAGGAAGCACGGCTTCGGCCTCGATAGATCCTATCATCAGTGGAGAGGGGTCTAGACGGCAATGAAAACGGTTCCGGCGTGGTGTGTACTACAAGCTATTTTGTGGGTTGTGCTGCTGAGCGGCTGTTCCGGGGCGGCAAATGCGGCGAGTATATTTGACTTTGACGGAGATCCCGTTGGCCTTGGAACCGGGTTCTCTGATACCAGCAACGGTATCTCGGCTACCTTCACCAGCCCGGGCGATCCTGGCGGATTCGGCGTTCAACAGAGCCTCTTTTCAGGCCTGACTGGAAACGTTCTGATTGATCCGGGTCCGGCGGGCCTGGACCGTCTACCGTTAACCATCCGCTTCAGCAGTCCTGTGGACCGCCTGGATCTGGATTTCGCAGTGAACGCCACGAACCTCGTGCCGCTAACACTTACAGCGTTCTTCGATAGCGCGAACGTAGGAACGGTTGCGGCAAGCGGAGCATTTCCCTCCCCTGATTCCCAAGCGCGAGAAGGGCACATCAGTTTCGCCGAGGCGCCCTTCAATTCCATTACTCTGAGTAGCGACGCTAGCGACTTTGCAGTCGACAACATCGCGGTCGCGGCAACGTCGTCTGCTCCCGAACCGGCATCCCTTTGGCTTGTCGGATTGGCTATCGCGTTGGCCAGTACTCATCCGCTGGCAAAGCGCGTCCGAAGACGGTAACATCGTCTTATTAGAGTTCTCACCAGCATCGAACCCGCCTCTGAAAGAGATTCTCCCGTACTTGCGGGTCTGCGGCGGCGTGGGCAATTTCTCATTTCGGCCGTGCTCTGGGCTGCTGCGGCCGGTTTCCTGATAGTGCTCTCGGGCTATGTCCTGATCGTTTATCACTTCGAACTGGCGCTGGCGGAGCGTGTGCGTTTCAGCCTCGGATTTCGCGTTCCCGCAGCGGGCCCGGACTGGTTTCTTCTAGCGGCTTTGGCCTTGGGACCGGCCATCTGCGTTGTGGGCCTTGCTCTCCTCTGGCGCTGGTACCGCCGCATCTGGTTCCGCAGGCTTAGACGTACCTGGCCCAACCGCGCGGACCGCAAAAAGTATTCCCGCTGGAGCGCTCCCCCTGTTCGGGCGAGCGGCACGCATCAGCAACGGCGTAGTGAGTATCTGGCGGCGCTCATGCAATCGGAAGGACAGCCCGCCGCCTGGTCCGCGTACAGCCGTTCCATGGAAACCGGGGGGAATTACGAATCCCACGCCGAATGGGTTCTCGCCGATTTGGAGAAGGATATTGCGGAGCGCGCCCTCGCCACCGGGCTCACCGTAGGGGTCAGCAGAAGCCGCTTCATCGACCTGTTTACGATCTTCGCAGCCGCTCTCGAGCTGCAGCTTCACGTCCTCACGCGCCTGGGCAAACGCCCTTCCTGGTACGCGTGGCGCCTCCTCATCCAGCGCTGCGGCGCCAGTCTATTTATCAACAGCTATCTCAACCGGCAGGACTCGCTGGCTCTCAACCTCATGATCAAGAAGGCTGGCATGGGGCTGCAGGCCGCCGGCGATCTGATGGAAGGGACCGCTGCCCATCTGTCGGAGAGTGACATCGATCTGGATGAAGCGTTCAGTCTCCAGCACAGCGGGTTGCTCGGAATGGCAACGAAGAGTCTGGAGCTCGGTGCGACGATGGCGCTCACGGTGGGTCAGGTCGGCTTGCATGTGCTCGGCACCCTGATCGAATCCATTGGCGACGAACTCGCACAGGGCGCATTGGCCGCCGGCATCATCTACTACCACGGCATGGCACTGGCTGCTGATACGCTGGCCCTGGATGCCACGCACCGGCACGCTCCCGCGATGAGCCGAAATTTTCGCGAGGGTGTCTGGAAAATGGGAGAGATCGCCGGGTCGATCTTGCGGGACTTTGTGCGCCAGCGCCGGAGTGCCTACCGCGAGAAACGGCGTCACACGGTACGCAGCCTGCCAAAAAGCGCCTATGCCGGAATCCAGGCGCTTTTTGGCAGAAAAGTAGAAGCCAGCTAGTACCTAGACAGCCGATCGGCCGCGAACCAGGTGAATGATAAACAGGATCACCGCGATCACCAGCAGAATGTGGATTAGTCCTCCTGCGACGTGAAACGCCAGCCAGGAGACGATCCAAATGATAAAGAAGATAAACGCCAGAACGAG
>DATIMM010000126.1:0-8402 GCA_035475295.1 Bryobacteraceae bacterium | reverse complement strand
TCCCGCCCAACGAGTAGCCCAGGAGATAGATCTTCGAGCTGTCAATCTCGTCCCGGCCCGAAGCAGCGCTAATCGCAGCCCTCGTATCGGCAACCATCTTGCCGAGTAGCGACCACTTCGGATAGCGGCTGTAAAACTCCTTCGCATGTTCGACGCGCGTGCCGAAGCCTATCTGGTCAAAGGCAAGCACCGCATATCCACGGCGGACCAGCTCTTCAAACGGCTGCTTCGCGTCTCGCGAATAGCCGGTGTTGTAAGCAAAAGGATGCAGCCATACCACGAGTGGCGCTTTACCTTGCATGTCAATGGGCAGATAAAGATCGGCTTTCAGGTCAACGCCGAACGCAACCTTAACCGGCTTCATCACCTTGCTCTCGATGGGCCGGCGGTCCAGGATGTCAATCCAGCCCGCGCTCACCAGGCCGGAGCGAGCCTCTTTCGGGAACGGCACCTGAACGGGCTCTGACCCCAGGGCCCACTGCAGCTTATCTCCTGTTGGTCTGCTTGCACTCGTCTCGCCCGAACGCTTCTTCCAATCCTCGAACGTGTAGCCGAAGACAAACGTCGGCTTCATAACCGGTGCAGACGTTCGCCCAAACTCCTGGTCGAGAAAATCGAGGTACACCTCAATATCCCCCGCCGTTGTGGGGTGGGGGCCTCTTCGTAGATGAAGTGCGAGGTGATCTGGAACACCGAGGAACTCATATACGTTCCGCACAGCCCGATAATTATGCTCGAACCCAAAGTCGCTGCCTTGCTCTTCCGTATAGGAGCACGTCATCAGAACAGCTCGGGGCGCGACGAGAGCAACCATTGCATTCTCATCGAAGGGCAACTTATCTTCTCTTCCCGAGAAGAAGCGGATGCGCGGGTGAAACCAATGAGGAAAGTTCGTGGTGATTTGTTCAATGCTTTCGGTCACATACGGATCACTCGTGTAGCGCCACGGGTTGCACTCTCCGGTATTTCCGCTGGAAGGCACGACAGCCGTGATGCGCTCATCGAAAGCGGCAGCGATGAGGGCCTGCTTTCCGTTTCGTGAGTGTCCGCTGATCGCAATGCGAGCGCGGTCGACCTCCGGCAAGGTATAGAGGTAGTCGACGGCGCGGCTGCCCGCCCATGCCCAACGTGAAAGGCAGGCGAAGTCGTACTCTGGATACAGCTCAATGTACTTATCAGAATCATCCGGAGAGCCGTAGAGAGGGTCGGTCGCGAAGTAGATCACGCCGATATAGCCGCGGGCCACAGCGGTCGCCGCCCACGGGCGATTACGAGGATGGTTTGTAAGGAATACAGGCCGCGGGCCGCTTCCGGCGGGAATCAACAGCTGCAACCGCAGCGTGCCGTGATGATCCGGACCGAACTCCAGACGGACATCCCGAATCTTTAGATTGCCTTCGCGCACCTCATTCGTGACTACTGCACGCAGATTGTCCGGCGCTGGCGGCATCCTGCCCGTCATCCAGTGCTCGATTTCCGCGCGCAATTCCTGGCGGCGTCTTGCCCAATCTGCCTTGCCTTTTACTCCATCCAGCAAATCGGGGAGAAATGGCTGCGATGCCATTTGCGAGAACTTAGGTGGAAGCTCGCCGGTCCGCTTCTGCCAGTCTTCCCAGGTCTTATCAATTGCATTGATTCGTCCGTGTGTCGGAGCCCGTGTTGGGGTGAGCGTGCGAAGAAGGAAGTCCAAGTCTCTTTGCTGTTCGCCATCGGCGGGCTCGGCGAAGAATGCGTTGCCATACCGTTCTGCATGCGCCAGCATGGTCGATCCGGGAAGAGCTATGCTGGCCAGATGGCAAAACTGCCGTCGATTCATGAACTCCCTTATCCCGCACTGAAATTTGTTTGCGCTGCCGCATACTGCGCCAGCAGCCACCACTCGCTTGTAAGCGGCGGCTCTAAATATCTCTTCGTGGCGGGAAGAAGCAGGCCAGCCGAAGAAGCGCCGGCCTGCTTCATCCTGTGCTTCAGAAGATGTACTTGGCAGAGAGCTGCATCTGCCGCGGTCCCGAGCGCGTGCTCGTGATCTGTCCAAAGTCGGCCGAAGTCGCCGAAGCGACAGGGTTTCCGTAGCTAACGATGTTGAATACGTTGAACGCCTCAGCCCGGAACGACAGGCGCTGGTGCTCTGTAATCGAGAAATCCTTGAACGCGGCAGCATTGTATTGCTGGAACCCGGGGACCCGTTCCGTCCTCTGCGGGGTATTCGGAATAACGCCGTTGGGGGCCACACCATAGGCGCAGAGCCCATTATCCTGCCCCGTCCCGGAGCAAGGGACCGCAGAAGGATCGTCTCCGAACCACTGGTCGATATTGCGGTGAACGATTTTCAGCGGCCTGTAGTGGACTGCGCGGGCCTGCCCAGAACGCACACCAGATGTATTACGGCCAGCTAGCACCGTGATTGGGAACCCGCTGTATACCAGGCCCGTCATCGAAACTTTCCATCCGCCGACAACCTCGTCCGCGAGACGGTTCACATTGGTACCAAAGGCACGACCACGCCCGAAGGGCAGCTCATAAACCATGTTGAAGTTCAGGTTGTGTCGTGCGTCCGTCGGAGCTGGTCCGTACTCCAGGCTCAGGTTGGTTGGATCGGCAGGAAACGAGCTCGTATTGCTGATATCTAACTCGCTCCCGAAGAAGCCCGTCGCATTCGTCAGGGACTTGCTATAGGTGTAGTTTGCGGTGAACTGAAGTCCACGCCACAGACGCTGCCGGAATGTTGTCTGCAGGGCGTTATAGTTCATCATGCCTTCCGAGTCGGTGATGCGAACCAAGCCAGACTGACCGACGACCTTGTAAAAGGGCGCCTTATTAATTGCAAAGCACTGAGCGCTGTTGTAGGCCAACAGCGTATCTCCGGAAAAGCACGGGTGCGAAAGCTGGTTGCCATTGTTCGCGTTGATCAGATGCACGCCAGTTTCCCCGACGTAACCGATCTGGAACGATGACGTGTTGCTAAGTTGATATTCCGTAGTCAGGCTGAACTCGTTGACGGTCGACGGCTTCAGGTCATGCGCCCACGCGCGGAACGTCAAGCCGCATGATGGATCATGCAGCAGATCGCAGTCAGCGCTGTGCGACGAGAATGCCGTCTGCGCTGTGGTGAATGTTCCTGCATTCGCTA
Source organism: Bryobacteraceae bacterium (assembly GCA_035475295.1). Classification (GTDB taxonomy): domain Bacteria; phylum Acidobacteriota; class Terriglobia; order Bryobacterales; family Bryobacteraceae; genus Bog-105. The sequence goes on along the minus strand of DATIMM010000126.1, from coordinate 5,272 downwards.
GGCTGCTTGGCGCCGAACCGGTGTAGTCGATAGAAGTTTGGAAGGGCGGATTGATGATGAGGCGAAGATTCGCCCCGGTCCCCTCCAGAAAGATTGTGCTTCCGAATCCGCCGCGAACTACAAATCGAGGCACCGGATTGTAGGCAAACCCGAACCGCGGCATAAAGTTCGTCCAAACGGAGTTGTAAAGCGCACGGCTGTTTCCGTTTTGGCCAGCAATTTCGACGGCGCCAGTCTGTAAATTCAGGTTCGATTGCTTATCGTTGACCTCATAGAGTGGTTGGTCGTATTCCCACCGAACCCCAAGATTAAGCGTGAAATTGGGGCGAACCTTCCAATCATCCTGGGCGAACACTGCATCGCGCCACTGGCGTTGGCCCGCAAAACCGGCGACAGTTCCCCGACCAACACTAAACACGCGATCCATGTCGAAGTCCGCGACCCCGTAGCCCGTGGCCAAAGGCGTGTTCGAGTTGGGCTTGATCATTGGGTCCGACGTGAAATTACCGTTATAGCTCAGGAACCCTTCTGCACCGCTGACGCCACTATAGATGATGTTTTCCTGATACCGGATGAACTGAGCACCAAACTTGAGGGAGTGCGCTCCTACAAGCCAGGTGAGGTTATCGCCGTAGGTGAAGTTTGTCATGACGTTATCGGAGTAGATGCCGCGGTTTCCGGGCGCGGTAATGCCGCTTGCCTCCTGCGCGGCAAACCCGGGTGCCTGGTTTCCGCCCAGAACCCCCAGAAGTGAATCACCCTTCATCCCAAATGCACCTGTCAAATCGTTCGGAACAGCCTCGTCCCAGATCACACGAAAAACGCCTGCACGGAACTCATTCACGACTCGTTGGGACAGGGTGCGCACGTAATTCACGCTGAAGGCGCGCGTAGGGTATCGGGACGAGCCAGGAAACGTAAGCAGCAGCGGTGCAATTGGAATATTGCCTCCGATACTCTGGCTATAGCTTCCGAACAAGCTATTCTTTTCATTAGCCTTGTAATCTATCCGGACGTCGAACTGATCATTATATTGCTTGGTCTTTGTCGGGCCATGATAGTTGCCACCTGTCGGACTACCCGCGTTGGGAGCATGGTTCGGCAGCGGATAGAGCTCTGGGTGCGCATACAAATACTGCGCGGCAGGGTTGGTAATTGGAACATTTTTATTGCCCGCGAACGGCGCGTAACCGTTTTGAGAGTCATAGAGCTGGATCAGCTTATTCTTGGTGCACGTGGCGCCCGGTGCGCACATGATACTTGGATCCAGCAACTCCGAGAAGTCGCCTTGCCGCATCTTCACAGTCGCTACGGCCGCTGTTCCCTCTCCGCCCGTGTGATAACGATTCCCAGAATAATCAGCGAAGAAAAAGAGCTTGTCCCTGACGATTGGGCCGCCGATTGTGCCGCCAAAGATGTTGCTCGTCATGCTTGCTTTTGCTACACCGCTGCGACCAGCCGCCCAGGTGTTCGCGTTCAGGGTATCGTCGTTCACGAAGTAGAAGGCGCTCCCGTGGAACTTGTTGGTGCCATTCTTCAGCAGTGCTATGACATCACCACCATTGACATTTCCGTACTCGGCCTGTGCATTGGCCGAGACGATCCGGACTTGCGACAGCGCCTCAGGGCTGGGATTGTAGCCAATGGTGTTGGCGACGGTCTCATTGATCTCGATGCCGTCCAGCAGATAATTGTTGGTCTGCGCGCGATTGCCGTTAACGGAGGTTACCGAGCCTCCGATGTTGTCGCGGACAATGGCATCTGCGCCGGTGAAGCTTTGGGGATTTGTCGAGATAGCGCCCGGAGTATATAGAGCCAGTTCCGAAAAGTTGCGTCCCTGAAGAGGGATGTTTTCGATCGCATTCGTGTCCAGCGTTGTACCGAGCTCCGCATTTTCTGTATTGAGCAGCGGCATGAGCGCTTCGTTCACCGTAACGTTTGACGCCGCGCTCTCCAAGGAGAGCTTGGCATCGAACTTTGCATACTGGCCTGCTTCAAGAGCAAATGGCCCAAGGCTCGCCGGAGCGAATCCCGGTTCAGACACAGTCACTTTGTACTGGCCCACCGTGAGGAATCGAATGCTGTAAATCCCATCGTGATCGGTCGTCGTTTTGGAAGAGATATTCGTGGCGACATTCGTCGCGGTAACCGTCGCGCCTGGAATCACCGCACCCGAGGGGTCGGTCACCGTTCCATTGATCGTGCCGGTGATGGTCTGAGCAATAGCTGTGCCCCAACAACAAGCGAGCAGCGCAATCGCCAATGAGGAAAGCTTCTTCGACATGCTCATGCTGCCTCCTGAATCAGTTCCACGGTCTGCAATGCTGCCAGGCCAAAGTTGATGAAGCAGGGCCCGAATGGTAGTGCATCTAACGCGCCAGTATCTTCGACATGGCAGTCTACTCGGGTGTTACGTTCTTTAAATCTGCTCGCAGGGATTCGTAACTGATGTGATAGGCAAGCAGCTTTGGGTCGGGCGTAATACCCCACCGAGCACATGCAACTCTATATAGATCCGGCCACCAGTTGCGGTGCTCCGTGAGCCCTTCTTGTTTCCATTTGTTCCAATTCAGGTACAACTTCGATAATGCTTTATCTCCGTAGGCCATAGCTTCGAGTTGACTGCCGATCTCCGGAACGATCCACTCTCTGCCAATACGGGCGTGGAGCACTTCATCTGCCCAATCGAAATCTTGAATGAGCGATGCCAAAGCGGATGCAGCCGATACGGCAACCTCCCATTCATATTCTTTGCCGGTCCTCTTCGGCATGAGGCCTTGTTCGATCGCGTAGAGCACTGCATGCCTCTCCTTTGAGGAGAGCGTTGTGTTCAAACCCAGTGACCATGTGAAGTTGATTGGGATTTCCGTCCAGTCAATGCCCATGGATACAAAGCCGATCTCGCCCATCATGGCGTGTCGTGCCTCGTCCCATAGTTGCCTCGTCATGTCGCGGAAGTATTTCCAAGGCTTATTCTCGGCGGTCATCAGGATGCTCGCCATCATCTCAGGGACATCAATCTCGCGCATGCGTTTGAAGTACAGCATCAGCGTCTTCGGCAGCGGGTCAATAGACGGATCGAGAAGCATCGCCTCGGCATTCACGCCCATGTTGTACGGGTCTCTGAAGCGCTCGTCCCGCTGCGGGACGGGATCATAGGTGTACGGCTTAGCCGAGAAGCGGCGGCCCGGACTCTCACCGCTCTCCGGTTCTCTTCCATCGAGATCGCCGGCAGCCCGCAAAATCGTGCTCAAATGCGAGATCCACAACTGCAGCGGGTCACCCTGCTGCTCGGTGACCAGGCAGTGCAAAGCGTCATCGCCATACCGCTGCACATCCGTCCACTCCACCAGCGCAAGCCGGCAAATGCGGAAGCTCGCATGATCCAACAGCCTGTTCGTATCCGTGACGAGATGCTCAAGAGCGCGTGTGACTGCGGGCACTGCAACTTTATAAAGCCCAACAAGCAGATGCTGCAAGGTGGGTGCAGCCACGATCTCGTCAAAGAGAAGATCGAGTGCGGCATTCGGCGGCAGATCCATGCCATGGGGCGGCTGCCTCATCTCTCCTATTCGACCCGCCAGAGCGTCCACATATTCAGCGCAGTAGTATGCGTGCAAACTGAAGGCCATCTTGATCTCATAGATCGGCATGCTGGTGACGCGCGCCACAAAGATGCCGTGGAGCCGCTTCAGCGACCAGTGGATCCTTTTAAGCCGTTCCACGGACTGCCTCACGGACAGGCCGATCGTCGTCGCTTTCCGCATCGTGTGCAGACTCACGAGGGGCGGCAGTCCGGCGTATCCAGAGTAGCCATCGAGATCCGGGTACTGTGGCTGCTCTGCGGTTTCGTTCGCTGGCACTCTTCGCCCCCGATTCTGCAGTGCATTTTGAGACAACGGCAGCCTACACAAGCGGCAATGACCTAATCCTCTACATCATTGACACGAACATGTATTCCATTGTCCAGAAGATGGGCTAATCGGGCACGGTGATGGATAATGGATGCCAATTCGATGAGACCGCACCTTGAGAAAATCGTTTCGCCTGATGCATCGTTCCTCACATTCGAGCGCAACGATCCTCAGTTTCCGTTCTACTGGCACTACCATCCAGAGTTCGAACTGACATTGATCGTGGACAGCACAGGGCAGCGACTTGTCGGAGATGGCATTGCCGACTATGGCCCTGGCGATCTGGTATTACTCGGGCCTAACCTCCCGCACACCTGGCGTTCGGGCCCCGCGCACTCCAGACGTCGCGCATCGCACCGGGCCGTCGTTGTGCAGTTTCGGCAAAATTTCGCAGGCGAACAGTTTTTCTCTCTCAAGGAGATGGAGAGCGTATGGCGTCTTTTGCAACGCGCCTCCAGCGGACTGGCATTCGGACACACCCATATCGGCCGCAGTGTCGCGCGGAATATCGAGCCGCTCCCGCGCATGCCCGAATCGCGCCGGCTGGTCACTCTCCTCTCCGCACTGGTGGAACTGGCGGAAGCGAAGGACGCACAGGTGCTTTCTACCCTCGAAGTTCGTCCTTTTGTTAATCCTGGGGACCAGCATCGTATCGACAGAATCTGCCATCACTTGAATAGATCCTTCCACGGATCCATCTCCTATCCCGACCTCGCGAAGAAATTTCATATGAGCCAGGCATCGCTATGCCGCTTCTTCCGTCGGGCCACCGGGCGCACGCTAACGGGCTACGTCAACCAACTTCGAGTGGCGGAAGCGGCACAACTGATTATTGAGAGTAATAAAAGCACCCTCGACATCTGCTTCCAATGCGGGTTTGGCAATTATTCGAACTTCAATCGTCAGTTCAAACGCTTGAAAGGGGTTAGCCCAAGGGCAATGCGCCGTAACTTTTCTCAGGATTCCAGGGCCAAACATCTGCCGTCCTAAACACCTGCAATCGTGGTCCGTATCTCTGGAACAAAACTGGTGAATCGAGCATGAAGCTCAAACTGTTGTTTTCGAGCCTTGTCATTTTTGCTCTGGCGTCCGCTGCCTACGCGCAGGAAGGCCCTCCGACTCCTACATCATTGGCGAGACTGAGCGCCGCCCATCCGCGGCTCATCATCCTTGACTCGCAAATTTCCGAGATCAAAGCAAACATCGCCGCAGATCCGTTCGCAAAGGCGCGTTTCGAAATCATGCGTTCTCACGCCGATTCGCTCTTGGCCGCTCCGACTTCGCCATTCAAGCCGGAAGGTCCGCGCGGCACACCCTTGTGGTCAGCCAGGGAGATCGAAGAGCGCGTCCTCACGCTG
>DATIMM010000125.1:0-48661 GCA_035475295.1 Bryobacteraceae bacterium | reverse complement strand
TTTATCGGCAGAACTCCAAGGAAAATCTAGAGTCAGCCGGATTATCATATTATCCCGCAGAGAATTTGACGTGGATCTTAGAAGCAAGGAATACAGCGAAATGCGCCGAACGGAGAGTGGCCAAAGCCGCCCGTAACCGGTCAGAACTTTCAGGCGTCCCCGAGTTGTACACTAGTAGGGCATGCTTCTTTTAAAGAAGCAGGAGAGACACAACATGATCCGACGCACACTTACCGTTGTTAGTTCGTCGCTGTTTTGCGCGACGCTTGTTTTGGGAGCCAATGCGGGCCAAACAAAGGCAGGTTCCGGCGATCCGGCAAAAGGCAAAGAAGTGTTCGAGCAGTGTAGTGTTTGCCATGACGTGGAAACGGGCGAGAAGAAGATGGGCCCGTCGTTAAAGGGTTTGTTCAAGCGCCAGAAGCTGCAAAGCGGCCAACCGGTGAACGACGAGAATGTTTTAAAGCAGATCAACAACGGCGGCGGAGGAATGCCTGCTTATGCCGACATGTTGTCGGCGGAAGACAAAGCGAACGTACTGGCGTATCTGAAGACGCTTTAGTCTGTAAGGCCGCGATGCGCTCGTGCTTTCGGGCCTGCGACTGTCACAGGGTCGCTTTGTACGCATCTGTTACCTTAGAAGGGTAGGAGCGAGCCGTTCCTTCCTTGCGTCCCCATCGTCTAGCCCGGCCTAGGACACCGCCCTTTCACGGCGATAACAGGGGTTCGAATCCCCTTGGGGACGCCAAAGTTGTTTTCTCTATCGGAATTGGATCTAAAGGGTTGAAGAATGTGGGAGTTGGAGCGGTTCCAAATCCTTCATTGCTGACCGATATCCCATAGGGGAATAACGCAGTCTGTATCCTCACTTTCGTCTCTACCGGAGCGGCATTCCAGAGCCCTGCTACCCGGTCCAGTATCCAGTCGGCAAAGTCTAGCAAGCGTTGGACTTCGTCTGTCGCAGTATCCTGCACAGTAGGAGCTTGGAGCAGTGGCTACCGTCCGAACCGGAAGGGGCGCGACCAGATTAGCAGCGCCCCTGGAGTGAGTAGATAGGCATGAGATCTGGAGATGCTAGAACTATTGGCGACAACCTGGCCATCATCATTGATGCCAGTTTTGAGCGATGCTAATGCAGCATGCCTGCACAGCCGATGCGGAGTGGAAGCCTGGAGCGGTTGTTCTTGTGCGCGTGGGCCCCGAGGATTGAGCCTTGTAGGATGAGGTAAGGATTGCGTCCAAATCGGCCAGTTTTGCTGGGCTCGACCGACCGATGCGGAGCAGCTTTCATGTGGCCAACTAGCCCAGCTGGAAGTCACCGGTCGGGCTCTTGATAAGCTCCACTCGCCAGGGGCTTTCATCATCCCAGCCCTTGATCTCTGCCCCGCATTTACACCGGATACATTCTCTGCTGTGCATGGCTAGAGGGATTACCCATACGCGATACCAGCGACCACAATCGCATTTATGGATGTACTCACGCATTAGACTCGCTTGTGAACGGTGCAGGCGTAACGTGCCCTCTTGGCAGCAGTGCCGCGAGAGGTAGAGCTATCGCCGGTAACGGTGCACCACGTGTACGGACTGCTCGGTTTCCTGTCGCTCCTGAACTCCACGCAGCCCTTCTAGCAGTTCACTCCACTTTTGCAGCGCTTCGGCTGCCAGTGGGTCTCCCGCTTTGTCCGCGTTTCGGGAATTAGCGATCTCCTCTTCAGCAATCTTGATCAATGCAGAAAGGTGTGAACGCTCCATTCACCACAGCGTGGACTCCGTCCTGAACCGTGCAGTTTCAGCTAGGAAAAGTGGCTAAGCGCTTAATACTACGTGTGATCCTTAGGCGAAGCACGTCAGGGATCAGTTAGGATTAACAAGACTCTTGCGTTCAGATAGTACTTTTTCTCCAGTTTACGCAGTCTTCTTGTGGACTCTTGGCTAGGTGCCATAGCTCCTCGAGAAAGAATAATCGGAGAGGTTTCTCAAATCACGGAAGCCCAGCTTTCCAGATTGAAAGCCGCTAACTACGGTTCGAAGGACATGGATTCTCGGTTCACTCGCCGGGTTCTCCTCTTCGGAGGAGTCTGCTCTGGCGCTCTAAATTACCGAAACTACGTAAACAGGCACCGATGGGTCCAGTTGTTCCAGCCGATGAACAGTGACACTTATTACTCGACTCGGTCAGGTCGTCGCGAGCAAGCGTCCAAGCATCCGTCTAGATCGTTCGATTTCGACCTAAGTTGACGCAGCTGTTCGGCCAGTATTCTTAAACAGCGAAGTGGCACCCGATAAGGGAGCCGAAGCTAGAAACCGCTCGCTACGGGTCGCGTTTGTACATTGGGGCGCTTGTGGAGCCGCTTGCCGCTATCCATCGGCTTACTGCCTTCGATCTGATGAGCAACCTCCGAGCCCCAGGCCAGCATAAATACGGTCAGGTCGTCAGCTTTCAGTGTCTCGACGTCACACACCCGTTCTCCATTCTTGCGGTAGGGTAATCCGACACTGTCGTATTTTCCCCGCAAGATCCGTAGGGCTTCCGCGTAACAGTCTTCGTAATCCACATCCCTCAGAGTTTCGCGTTTGTGGTGCTTCACGGGCAGCACTCCTTTGAAAGTTTGGTGTTGTCGGCTAGATGTCTTCCACCTAAAAGTGTTGCGGTGCCAAAACTACCAGCCCAGAGGAAAAGGTCGGTTCAAATTGGACGTGATGGTGGCGTTACCGCAAACAGTCGGTAGAAGAGGATACTTTGCAGACCAGCGTGGTTTGAACAGCAACAACTTGCCCGGACCTGCCGCTGCTCTCAACTGCGATGTTGCCCCCAACCGTCTCCCGTTAAAATGAGCCAAGCGTTTCTAAATATTTTCCTCAGGCTGAGGACCGCCGACATCGGCCTGAGCGGCGGTTCATTGTTGCGCCGATAACACCGACAGATCGAATTTCCCCAACAGGAAGGGTACGGAAGTGGGTGGGTCCGACTTCATGGGATTAACGGGATAGGGTTGATCCACAGTCGTAGGGAGGCCCCAAACTTTTCCAGTGTCCAGATCGATCAACACTTTGCCAAGCACCTGTCTGCTTCCATCAGGAGCTCGCAGCATCGTCACACCCGGTTCGATGTAAACCGATCTGGATGATTGCGATTGGGCGTGAGAAACTTCGGGGAAGATGAACGGTCGCGTTGCTATTGCGGCCAGCAAAGCCACGACCAATGCGAGTTCAAGCCTCAGTAACGTATCGGTTTTCATTGACCCTCCAGGAAAACGAGAGCTGGGCGCCAGCGATCGAAGACTTCGCGTCCCCTCGACGGGAAGCACGTCGACTGCCAGTCGTCTCATTATCATCGAGAATCGTTGCCGGTGACTATGCTCTCTGTTCTTCCGCCAGATCCACTCTGCTAGTCCTATGTATATGGATCAACCAGAACGGCGCTCCTTTACGGTTTTGTGGAATGCTTCGTCTGGTTGGGACGAAAAGACCGCGGCAGCAGAAACGGTAAGGCAGATTCTCTCCGAACAAGGGCGCACGGTCGAAATGCGGCGCGTTGAGCAGGGATTGGACCTCTGCGGAGAAAGCGAGCAGATTGCCGGTTCAGGCACGGATGTTCTGGTCGCGGCTGGCGGCGACGGCACTCTGAATGCAGCCGCATCGGCGTTGGTTCATCAGTCTACAGCCTTGGGCGTTCTACCAGCAGGAACGTTGAACCATTTTGCGCGCGACCTCGAGATTCCGTTAGAACTGTCGGAGGCCGCCCGTCTTTTGGTATCCGGGGACGTTGTGAGAGTGGATGCGGCCTCGGTGAACGGACGGGTGTTTATCAATAACTCGGTGCTGGGGCTTTTTCCAAACTATCGTGCCATCAAAGAGTCCTGGGAGCGCCGCGGTTTCGGCCGTTGGCGGGTAGGGCGGTGGATTGCAATGCTGGCGGGAATGCTGGGAGTTTTTTGGCGTTTGCCGTCTGTTTTCGTCCGGCTCGAAGTGGGAGGCCAGACGCGCCAGTTTCGCACTCCGTTCGTGCTGGTGGCCAACAACGAACATCAGATGGAGGGCTTCGCTTTGGGAAGGCGGTCTTCTCTGAACGAAGGGCGGCTTTGGGTGTATATCATGCGTCCTCACGGCCGCTGGAAGCTGCTTCGAATGATCGCGGGCCTTTTGCTGGGGCGCACTCCGCGCCGGTCGATCTTTGAGATCTACCAGGCTTCACAGCTCACGATTGAGTCTAAAAGGCGCCGGATCGGGGTTGGCGTGGATGGCGAGATCGTCAAGATGACGTCACCTCTGGAGTTTCGCTCCCTTCCGGAAGCTCTACGCGTAATTGTGCCGGCGTCGTATCAACAGCGCCTGGAGAGCGCGCGACGGTAATGCGTCGTGTTGTTCACATCTCGGACCTTCATTTCGGCCACAACGATGCTGCTCTTCTTGACCCGCTACGCGAGGCCATTGCTCAGGCCGATCCTCACGTCCTGATTGTCTCGGGCGATCTGGTTGAGCACGCGACGGACGAGGAGTTCCATGCAGCGCAAGCGTTTCTCGGTTCCCTTCCCTGTCCGCAAATTGTCGTTCCCGGAAACCACGATCTTCCATTCTGGAATCTCGCCCGCCGGCTACTGGAAGGGCTCAGGAAGTTCAGGCGCTACATTACGGAGGATACAAGCCCGGAATACGTGGACGATGAAATTGCGATTGTAGGCGTGGACAGCGCGCACCGGATTCCGGTAAAGGGCGGAACCATTACCGGATTTCAGCTGAACGGGTTGGTGAATAGATTCTCTTCTTTTCCGGATGGGCTGGTGCGCATTCTGGTGACCCACCATCCGTTCGATCTTCCCGATCCCGCAAATCCGCACCTGCTTGTGGGGCGCGCGCGGGCATCGGTTGCGCAACTGGCACCAGTGGTCGATGTGCTGCTGGCTGGCCACATTCATGTCAGTTCCGTGGGAAGCACAAGCGCGCGGTATAACACGCCGGGGCACAGCATGGTCTATGTGCAAGCAGGGACCGCCATCTCCAGCCGTTATAAGGGTGAGGAGAATGCGTTCAACCTTCTTCGCATAGGGCGTAGCGAGACCAAGGAGAAGCAGATAATTGTGGACCGTTATTCCTGGGTCAAGGATCAGTCGTGTTTTGCCCGCCTTGCCTCGACTGAATTCCTCCTGGGTAAAGAAGGATGGGCACAAGTTCTCCCGGTTCCGGCGCGATAGCTGCGTAGAAGTCGATTAGCGGGGATTCCTGACGCCTACCTGCCGGCACATTGGCAGCAGCGGGCATGTGGAACACCGGGGGCGCGTGCCGGTGCAAATCAGCTTGCCGAAGGGGACAAGCCGCTCGTTAATTTCAATCCAGTAACGCTCCGGCAACTTCTGGGCGAGCGCTTTCATGCTCTGCTCAGGGGTGGCGGTGTGGATATACCCCCAGCGATTGGCGACCCGGTGAACATGAATATCGACCGCAATGGCCGGTCTCCCGAAGCCTACGGCCAGAGTCAGTGCCGCGATCTTCGGGCCAACGCCACGGAATGCTGTCAGCCCTTCCATGGTGTCGGGTACACGCCCGCCGTGCTCGTCTACGATCTGTTTGGACAGGCGCAGCAGGTCGCGAGCCTTGGGCTCGGGGAAAGTAGCTCCGTGCAGTAGCTGAGTGAGTGCGTCTTCGGTCAGGGCGAGGAACTCTTGCGGTGTGCGGGCCACGTTGAAAAGACGGAGACAGACCGGAATGGTGGTTTCATCCCGGGTACGCGCCGAGATCAGGCTGGCAACAAGCTGCTCGAAGGGCGAGCCATACCCCAAGTCACGGAGCTCAAACATAGCCGCCTTTGGGAGCGCGAGCGCTCCCTCCCTGAGACGCCGGAATACTTCGTCAATATCAAAGGGTTCCTTCTCGGACATTTGCCTGTCCATAAGAACAGCCAGGATACGGCGCTGTTTCTCTGTTTCAGCGTAACGAAACAGACGTGCATCAACGAGTTAATTCTGCGCCGGCCGGGTGACAGGTGCCTAGAGCGACGAATCTTCTTCCACCGGCTCCACGGTAACGCGGGAAGACCATTCGGCTCCGGCAAGTATCACCATGGCTGCGGTGAAGGACCAGAAGATGATGCTGATGGATTGAACAAAGGGCGGGACTTCGTGCGTGAGTTTGGCGCGAAGCCACGGCCAAGAAAGGATGTTGATATATTTCAGCGCCTCCAGCAGAATGCCGACCACCACGGAGGACGCGATCAGGCGTTTTGCCGGAATTCTCACGTTGGGCAAAAGCCAGTAGATCAAAAAGATCATCAATGTGGTGATGGGCAGCGCGATCAGTTTGAATGCGATGAGCTGCAAGACGGCCTTCCCATGGGAGGACTTGAAGTGCACCGTGAGGAAATGCTCGTTGAGCGCCGCGATGCTGACAGAGATCAGAACCAGGATTCCGCAAACGAAGATCAAGCCCAGGCTAACGGTCTGATTGTGGAGAAAGCTGCGGTTTTGCTTTACACGCCAGATCCGGTTCAGCGCCACTTCCAGGGGTTCAAAGATGCCATTCGCTGTAAAGAAGAGGAGAACAACAGAAAGCCAGCTGAAGGTACGCTGCGTCGCGGCGGCGAGCAGGTAGCCTTTGAAATTTACTCCGAATCCGTCGGGGAAGTAGTCGTTCACGGCGTAAATGATTACATCAACGGCCGCCTGCCAATGGAGGACAGACTTGCAAAGGACGATCATTACCACCAGGAACGGGAAGAAAGAGATCAACAGATTGGCGGCGACAGCCCAGGAGTAGACGTGTACCTCGGTCTGGAATAAAAAGCGCAAGGAAGGCCACGCCGTAGACCACAGCGCACGCCCCGAGCGGACGCGCACCCGCGGGGACAGATGAAAGGGGTCGCGACTGGGCGGCAGCACATCGGAGGAAGTAAGAGCTTGCGGCTCCAGCGGCGTCTGGGAAGTCATCCGCTACTTGCCCGGGGATTGTTTTTGAATGTTCGACAGGTCGTAGTCGCCCTCGCCGCGGACATTGACGGTGGCCTGTATCTTGTCACCAACGTGCAAGGTATTGAACTCACTCTTGGATTTTATGGGGTATTCCATCGTCATCGCCTCCATCCAATTTGGGATAGCGGCCTGATCGACGGAAGCGGTCTGATCTTTAGCGTTGAGGGCCGTGATTCGGCCGGCGAGGTGATAGTGGCGCACCTCCGCAGTGCTCTTGGAAGTGGAACCGCAGCCCACGCCTGTGAGGAAGACAAGAAACGCGAAAAAGATGAGCCTCACGATATTTCTTTTACAAGAGTAGCCGGTTGCGAACAAAGTTATCGAAAATAGGGAATATCTGGGTATAATGCCTGAAGTTTATCGGGAAGAGGATCATGGATGGCTACGACACCGGCGTACTTGCCGCCCCGGGAATCTGAGAATTTCGGAAGTGATTTGGCCGGTATGTTCGCTTTCTTTGCCGATCCCGCCGGAGCTGCCAGGAGAGTGCACCGGAGGTGGTTTTGGATCGCCCCGCTCACAACGGTAATCCTGGTTTCCATCCTTGCTGGAATAGGGATGGAGCCGATTGTGCGGCAAGTATCGGCACTGATGCCTGTGCGGCCCGGCGCAACCCCGGAGCAGCAGCAGCGGGCCATTGAGATCGGGATAGCCGCGCAGCGAATCTTTACGCCATTAAGCGTGCTGGTGATGATCTTGATTCAGTCCGTAATTCTGTACGGGACTGCATCTGCTCTCACCATAAGAGGGAAGTTCAGAGAGTTCCTCAACCTGGTCGCCGGCTGCTCTTTGATCTCCAGTGCGCTCACGTCCATCGCGGCCGTGATCATTCTCCGGTCCAAAGGCGAGGTGTCCAGTGTCGCGGAGTTGACGCCCGCGCTGGGGCTGGATATCTTTTTACCACCCGACGCGAACAAGTTTGTGACCGGACTGCTGGGATACTTTTCCGTGTTTCAGCTTTGGTGGATCGTGATGATGGTTTTGATTGTCAGCGCGGCTTTCCGGGTGAGCAAGGGAAAGGCGCTGGCCACCGTCACGCCACTCATTCTGCTGGGGCTGCTGATGCGAATTGGATTGGCGCTGTTTAGAGGGCAGCGGTGAAAAGGCACCGGTGAAATCTTCCAGGACTTACAATAGAGCTGTAGCCGGATAAGGAGCCTACATGTTGCGATCGATTGGCCCAACTGAACTGTTGATTATTGTTGTTGTCGCTGTACTGTTGTTCGGGGGAAAGAAAATTCCCGAACTAGCTAAGGGCCTTGGCGAAGGCATCAAGAACTTTAAGAGTTCAGTAAAAAGCGAAGAAGAAAAACAAGAAGAGAAGAAACAGGTATAGGCGCAAGCAACTTATTGCGCCCTCTTTCACGGACATTGCCTTCAGCTAAGGTCCCCGCAACGCGTCGTGCAGACGATATTCCGGCACGCACGGTGCGGGGCTTGCTGTTCACGGCTACTTACCAGCGGGCTTTTTAGGCGGTACGATCGCATCCTTGACGGATTTTGCGATTCGAAATTTCACAACCTTTTTTGCTGGAATTTTGATGGCTTCGCCTGTCGCCGGATTACGGCCGGTACGGGCCTTGCGCTCGGCACGGACCAAACGGCCAATGCCAGGGAGGATGAACACCCCATTTTTCTTGGTCTCTCGCACAGCAAGTTGCGCAAGCGTCTCCATGAACTGCTTTGAGACTTTATTGTTGACCCCGGCTGTTTCCGCAAGTTCCTTGATGATTGCGGTTTGAGTCATTTTTTTGGTTTCAGCCATTTAACCTCCTACGATGGATCGAATGTCAGGAGCGCTTCGCATTCGCGGCTGCTCTGCTTCACTTGACTTAAAACAGAACAACCCAAGAATGTTTTAGCTCTCCGGTCAACTCGATGATACGGGAGCTTCGGCTACTTGTAAAGCAAAATAGCAAAAAAACGGGCCGTTTTGGGCATTTTCTCTAAAAAATCAGAAGAAACCCTATAGAACAGCCGTTCTTTGTGGGCCTGCGCCTCAGGCTGGCGCTATTTTCGGGCGATTTCAACCGTGGACGGGTCCAGCGGAGATGCCCTCCGTAGGGAATTGGAGGGTGGACCAGGGAGTTTGATAGAGTGATCGCACAACCCAGATCCTAACTGGCAATCGTCACTTTCAACATGAGATCAACCCCTTCCTCGCTCCTGCTGGTCTTGACTGTTTCGGGATTTCTCGCGTTAGCCGCTGTCGCACAAGAGGCATCGCCGGGCAGCGGAGCACCAGTTCATCCGATCCCTCCACCACCGTTGCACAAGGTGCCGTCAAATGGTCTGGCGCAAACGCCTCCCATGGGCTGGAATAGCTGGAATAAGTTCAAGAGCCAAGTGGATGACCGGGTGATACGGGAAACCGCCGACGCAATGGCGAAGAACGGGATGAAGGCAGCGGGCTACGTCTACGTCAACATTGACGACACCTGGGAAGGCAAGCGGGATGCGAGCGGCAATATACAAACGAATAAGAAGTTTCCGAACATGAAGGCTCTTGCCGATTACGTCCACAGCAAGGGTCTGAAGATCGGCATTTACTCTTCTCCCGGTCCGCAGACATGCGCCCACTATGAAGGCAGTTACGGGCATGAGGAGCAGGATGCCCGCACCTACGCGGCATGGGGCATTGATTACCTGAAGTACGACTGGTGCAGCGCAGGCAAGATCTATCCCGATGACCGCAACACGCTGCAGGCTGTCTACCAAAAGATGGGTGACGCCCTCCACTCGACCGGCCGACCCATTGTATTCAGCCTGTGCGAATACGGGCGGGGTGCTGTTTGGGAGTGGGGACCGGACGTGGGAGGAAATCTATGGCGCACCACCGGCGACATCAGCGACTCCTGGGATTCCATGTCAAAGATCGGGTTTCATCAGAGCAATCTGGCGAAGTGGGCGGGCCCGGGGCACTGGAACGATCCGGACATGCTGGAAATCGGGAATGGCGGCATGACCAATACCGAATACCGGACGCACATGAGCCTTTGGGCCATGCTGGCAGCGCCACTGCTGGCAGGCAACGACCTGCGGACGGTGTCGCCCGAGATTCTGCGAATTCTCACGAACCGCGACGTGATCGCCATCGATCAAGACCGGGAAGGGAAACAAGCCGTGCGCACGTGGAAATCGGGGGAGCAGGAAGTATGGACGCGTCCTTTGGCGAACGGCGATCATGCTGTGGCGTTCTTCAATCGAGCGGCAGAGCCGGCGAAGATCAACGTAGCGTGGCAGGATTTGGGAATAAGAAAAGCGCCGAAGCACGCCCGGAACTTGTGGCTTCATAAGCACGTGAAACTGCACGGCGCGCGGTATTTGACTGAAGTGCCCGGACATGGAGTTCAGCTGCTCCGAGTGAGCGAGTGAACCTCTTTACTAAAGAGAATTAGTAGCGAACTTTACGTGAGGCCGCACTTGAGGAGCATTCACTGTCCATAGGGGTTCGCGCTGCAACAAGGGTTGGATAGCGGCCTGCTCCAAGGCGGGCGAAAAAAAGAAGCCTTGCCCAGTAGCGCAGCCGGCCTTTGCGAGGTGCGCACACTGGCGGCCGGTTTCGACGCCTTCTGCCGTTACATCGATGGAAAGCTGATGAGCCAGCGCAATGATCGCGTCCACTATCTGCGGCCGGCCGGCTTCGATTTGGCTGGTGAATGAGCCGTCGATTTTGAGTATAGAAACGGGAATTTCCAGGAGGCGTCCGAGCGAAGAATACCCTTTACCGAAGTCATCGATGGCCAGCTTAATTCCCAGCTCACGCAATTGATGAATCCGGCTTAGCGCCAACTCGCTGTTCTCGATGATCATAGTTTCCGTCAGCTCGAGGGTGATAAACCGCCCATCCACGCCGCATTCCTGCAAAGCGTGTTTAATCTGATCTACGATCAAAGGCTGCAGGAACTGCCTTTGGGACAAGTTTATATTCATGTTGATGGAGCGGGCGGCTGGAATCGCGCGGTGCCATTCAGCAAGGCACTGGAAGGCCTCCCGCAGAATCCAGTCCCCGAGCGGAACGGCCAATCCAGCCTCCTCGGCAATCAGCAGAAAGTCCGTCGGCAGAAGCAGGCCGCGACGCGGATGCTCCCAACGGAGCAGAGCCTCAAAGCTTGCGATCCGGCCAGTTTGCAGGGAAATGATGGGCTGGTAATGAAGATGGAAGCGCTGCTGCCGCAGGCTTTGCCGAAGATCGGTTTCCAGCTGGAGCAGATCCTTAGCCGGAGTGTCGATAATCGGCTCGTAGATCGCATGGCGTGCTTTTCCATCGGCCTTCGCCCGGTACATAGCGATATCGGCGTGACGCAAGACATCCTCCGGCGTGTCTCCTGGTCCGGCTGAAGCGATACCAATACTGACGGTGATAACTATATGGTGGTGCTCCAGCTCAAGGGGCATGGATAAGAGGTTCTGGATCTGCTCTGCTGTGCGGACAGCGACTCCAATCTGTTCAATGCCCTCCAGCATGACGGTAAACTCGTCACCGCCAAAACGGGCGGCGATATCGCCCGCGCCCAGAGGCAAGCACTGCTTCAACCGGCTGGCCACAGCGGAGAGCAACTGATCACCAACGGCGTGCCCGAGACTATCGTTGACAACTTTGAAGCGGTCAATATCAAGGAACAGAACGGCCCAGGTTTTGCCACCTTCTTGTTGGCGGGCTCGGATGGCGCTTCGGATGCGAGCGAGAAAGAACTCCCGGTTAGGCAGCCCAGTCAGCGCATCGTGGGAAGCATTGTAGATAAGCTGTTCTTCGGCTCGCTTCTGGGCTGAGACATCAGCGATCCCACCGATCACACGTATGGCTTTGCCAGATTTATCCCTGACAACCATTCCGCGGTCGGAAACGTGGATGTATGTTCCGTCAGCTCGGCGAAGGCGATACTCCTGTTCCCATTGAATTCGACCCGTTTCGATGACCTCGTGAATGCTGTCCCAGACCCGCCCGACGTCATCCGAATGAATGCGCCGGCGCCAGGATTCCAGGTCTGCGGGATTGTCGCTTCTGGACCCTCCGAAGATTCGCCGCACGTTTCCGTCACGGTGAATTTTATTGGTGGCGAGGTCCCATTCCCAAAGGCTGTCGTGACTCGCATGAGCAATCATTTCAAGGTCCCGCTTATTTCGGCGAAGGCGGGCGTTCCAGCGCAGATTCGCCGTCAGGAATAAAAACAGCGTACCGAAGACCAGAAAGGCAAGCAGCCCATAGACATCGACGTCACGAACAGGGCCGAGTGGCTCCCGCCTCGCGATGAACAAGAAGGCAATCGCGGCACCGCTGACTTGAGCCAGCAGTGCCACCCCGACTCCGCAATACCATGCGCTGGCTGCGAGTGCGCCTATTAGCGGGAGATATGCGCCCGCCTCTCCCAGCAACGGGGCAAGAATGCTGGCGCAGCCGAGGGCGATTGAGGTGCTGGCGAGCGCTACCGCCAGCCGCCAGACGAGGCGGGGAATAGGCGGCGGTCCGTCGAAGAGCGTGAGTAGGCGGGAAGACATGGCACGGGTATCTACGCCGGGATTTGTCCTAGTACTGTCAGTACGATTATAGAGGCAGCGGCAAACTAGAGGTATGTAGAGCAATGGGACCGGGAGGGCGGCGCTTCAGGGCCAGCCTCCCGGGCGAAAGCTCGCGACAGGAGAACCGTTTACTATAGTGAGTAACGTGAATGCCTCTGGGGTTCCGTGCGTCTGAAACGCTCTGAACGGCCAAAAGTTGAGGCGCGACAGCACACCTAAGCCCGGGTGGCGAAATCGGCAGACGCAAAGGACTTAAAATCCTTTTTCGCGCAAGCGGAGTGCGGGTTCAAGTCCCGCCCCGGGCACCACTTCAACGATCGAGGATTCCCACCGGTTGGGACGTCCCCTTGGGCCGCTGCGGTTTCTATGGCAGGAAAAGCGCAGCCGGAAACTCTTACTCTCGCCCAATTTAAAATTCTAAAGAGGGCGAGCGCGAACGATGCTGTTGAAGGCGGGTCCTTTCAAGCGCGGCCAAGCGACACTGCTCCTTGTGCGGCCATCAGACAGTTATGGATCACGTCATTCAGGTTTTGAAACCGAGTAAGCCGTAGCCGGATCAGGGAATTCTGCAAAGCCGCCCGAATCACATCGCTGCTTTTATGGAAACTCCCTTAAGTTCTTACGACGACATTGCCGGTATGTATCACGCGTTCTGGGCGGACTGGTATTTGCCTGCCGCGACTCCCGCACTGGAAAAGCTCTTCTTTTCACAGGTGCGCCCGGGCTCGCGTGTGCTCGATGTTTGCTGCGGGTCGGGTCATGTGACAAAGGAACTCGTGGCGCGGGGTTATCTGGTTACGGGCGTGGATCTGTCTGCATCCTTAATAGCTGAGGCGCGTAAAGAACTCCCCGGGGCGGAGTTTCATGTGCAGGATGCCAGGGCGCTTTCGCTAGACGGGCGATACGCGGCCGCGCTTTCGACCTTTGACTCCCTGAACCACATCTTAAGCATTGAGGATCTGCGGAGAGTGTTCACGGGAGTGCGAAAGCATCTGACCAGCGGGGGCCTGTTTGTATTCGACATGAATGATGAGCAGGCTTATTTTCTGGACATGCGCCAGTGGGCGGCCAATGTGGCGGAACGCAGCGTGGGGCTGGTCCGTGGTACTTACGATGCCGCTAAGAAGACGGCCTCCACGGAACTGATCTGGTTCAAAAAAGAAGATACGAGCGAACTCTGGACGCAAAAACGAAGCATTGTGAAGCAACGATGCTACGCCTCCGAGGAGATCGTCGCGTCGCTTTCGGACAGCGGATTCCGAAGCGCGGAAGCTATTTCGGCCTCGGACGCCGGGCTTGTTTCGGATTTGGGATTTGGACGGATCTTTTACATTGCGTGGACTTGAGAATGGGGAAATACGCGAACATCCATACCCTCCGCGGCGCGAATCAGCCGGTCAAGCTCATTACCAAAGGCCCGCTCCCACCAGCTTTCGCGTACTTTATGGCCCACGTAGAGCTGAGTAATCCCACGGTGCCGGGCACTCCGCAAAATAGTTTCGACCGCGTCCTCTCCATCTAGCTCCACTATTTCCGCATTCCTGGCACGCCCTAGTTCAATGCCTTCTTCTATCTTCTTGCGTTGCTCATGGGACCAATCGGGACGGTTTACATAGGCCACGATCAATTCCCCATGGAAGCGATCACGGTTCCGGGCGGCGCTCTCGATCATGCGATGGAAATCAGTACCAGGAGAAAGGCAGACCATAATACGCTCCTGTGTACCCCAGGTCTGCTCTATACCGTGACGGGCCAGGTAACGGGAAAGCTGCTCGTCGACAACATCGGCCGCCAGGAGCAGGGCTATTTCGCGTAGTTCGGAAAGCTGTTGTTGTGTAAGCCGATCCACACTGTTAGATGCTCCTTCACCGGTAACGCGCATGCATGCATCCGGGGGAGCGTCTACGACCACGATCTCGTACGCGGTCTTCAAAAAGCTGAGCGGCACGGTCTGACTGACATGCTTGCCCGTAATAGCCTCTACTTGCTGGGATTTCTCTTCGATGTGCTGAAGATTGACCGAGGTGATCACAGAGATGCCCGCATCCAGTAATTGCTCGACATCCTGCCAGCGCTTTGCGTGTGCGGATTCCGGCGGATTGTCATACGCAAGTCCATCAACCAGGCACACTTTCGGAGCGCGCGTGAGGATAGCCTCCACATCCATAACGGGTACTCCGTCCACTTCCCGCTGAGGAATCACCTCCAGCGTGGAAATGGTTTGGCGGGCTTCGGGACCGAGTTTTGGTTGCACCGCACCCACAACAACATCCTGACCGCGCTCACGGCGGCGACGCCCTTCGTCCAGCATGCGAAAGCTCTTGCCGACGCCTGAGGCGTATCCCAGAAAAATCTTCAAGCGACCGCGAGCCTGGAAGTCTTCTTCCGATTCGACACGTTCCAGTAATTGCTCGGGCGTGGGTTTTCGTTCGATCGACGTAGGCACATTCTCATTATCAATCGCGAAAACGCGAAGTACTGCTGGCTGCCTCGTTCACTGGCAAATGAATACTATCCAAAGTTTTGATTGGCGGTCCGAGTCCATCCACCCGGATAATGCGTAGATACCAGACCTAGTTCATGGTCCGGAGCACCCTGACGTGCCACGTACCTGCATCTTTGAAAGAGGGAAAATGCCATTTCGGGTTAAGTATGGGTTTATTTTGGCCGCAATTTGTGTCCAGGCTTGGGCGCAAGCCACTGATTCTTCGCCGTCATCCCAGAGCAGTGCGCCTTCTGCACAACCGCCACCGGCGCAGACGCCTCCTGCTGCTGCACAACCGAGTCCGCCGCCACCGGAAAATGCTTTCACCAGTTCGTCTGTTCGGCTTGGAGGAATCGATTTCAGCGGATTCCTTGACGGGTACTACAGCTTCAACAACAATCACCCTCAAGTTGGCGTCAATCAGCTCTATGATTTTAACGATCGAACTAACCAGGTAGACCTTAATTTAGCGAAGCTTACGCTGAGCAAAGATCCTGCCCCGATCGGCTTTCGAGTAGATGTCGGGTTCGGCCGGGCTTTCGAGATCGAAAAAACACCACATCCAAATCCGGAATTCTATCGTTTCATCGAACAGTCGTACATCAGCGTGAAGCCGAAGAGTTGGAAAGGGGTGGAGGTCGACCTGGGAGAGTTTGTCACCTCGGCAGGCGCCGAAGTAATTGAGACCAATGGTAACTGGAACTACTCACGCTCGTTACTATTCTCATGGGCGATTCCCTTCTATCATTTCGGTATTCGCGCATCGGCCCCTATTGGCAGCAGTTGGACCGTAGGCGCTCAGGTCGTAAACGGATGGAACACCATCGTCAACAACTACGGCAATAACATGAAGACGCTGGGGCTGACGGCAGCATACACACGCAAGAAATACACGTGGACGAACGTCTACTATGTCGGACCGGAGTACACGGGTGTGAATGATCTGAACCAGAACATAAACCGTCGCCGTAACGTCTACGATTCAGTTCTGCTTCTGACCCCGACCGATAAGGTGAGCGCCTATGTCAACTTTGACTTCGGCCAGCAAAATTTGCTTGGAGGCTCCGCTCATTGGGTGGGTATCGCGGGTGCGCTTCACTATCAGGTGTCGAAACGTGTGGCCCTTACTCCGCGTGTGGAATGGTTCGACGACACGGACGGCTTCGCGACAGGGACAACGCAACATCTTCATGAAGTGACGGTGACCGGCGAGTATAAAGTGATCGACGGATTACTGACGCGTCTTGAATACAGGCATGATGGATCAAACGTCGACTTTTTCCAGCATGGAACCGTTCCAGCTTCGTCCAAGGGGCAATCGACAGTGACGCTGGGGTTAATAGCTTACTTCCCGCCGAAGCACTAGTGGTCGCGCAGCATCAATCCCTCTTTGCTGCCCGATTCAAAGCTAAATTAAGTGCTAGTACATTCACGCGCGGCTCGCCGAGAAATCGGAGGCCGCGCTCTTGTGTTTCAGAACGTATCAGCCTGTCCACAACGGATCGATCGATGCCGCGCGCCTCGGCAATCCGGCCGGCTTGCGCCAGAGCGTTCGCGATACTGATATCCGGATCAAGCCCGCTGCCTGAAGCCGTGAGAGCATCGGCGGGAATGGGCCCAAAATAGCTGGGGTTCTCCTTACGGAATTGAGCAGCGGAATTCTTCACGCGATCGTACAGCCTCTGGCTTGTCGGACCGAGATTAGATCCACGGGAGGCGGTTGCGTCGTAGCCGCTGGCTCCTGCTGCAGAGGGCCTCGGATGAAAGTATTCCGGCCTGCTAAAGTTCTGGCCGATGAGCGAGGACCCAACGATTTGGCCGTTTTGCGTAAGAAGACTTCCATTTGCCTGATGGCTAAAAACCAATTGACACAAGGCCGTAACCAACCCCGGGTAAATCAGTCCCGTAAGTACCGTCAGGAAAATCATGATTCGGAAAGCAGGGACTATTTGCTGTAGCATCGGTATTTCTCCTCCGAAAAGATTCGGCAATTCCTCAAGCCAGATGCAACACGATCAGTAACCGGTCCAGTATCCAAATGCCCGGAAACGGCACGACCAGTCCGCCGAGACCGTAGATCAACATGTTGCGGCGTAGAAGGGCCGCGGCGTTGGCCGGCCAGTACTTCACGCCGCGTAGCGCAACGGGCAACAACGCGACGATGACTAACGCATCGAAGATGACCGCGGCCAATATAGCGCTTCGGGGCGAATGGAGGCCCATGATGTTGAAACGCGCCAGTTCGGGATACGTGGCCATGAACATCGCCGGGATGATCGCGAAGTATTTAGCGACATCGGTGGCAATGGAGAAGGTCGTGAGCGCCCCCCGCGTGATTAGTAATTGCTTTCCGATGGCCACTACCTCAATGAGCTTGGTGGGATTGCTATCCAGGTCCACCATGTTTCCAGCCTCTTTCGCCGCCATGGTTCCGGTGTTCATGGCCAGCCCGACATCAGCCTGCGCCAGCGCGGGCGCATCGTTCGCCCCATCGCCGGTCATGGCTATCAGCCGCCCTTCGCTTTGTTCCCGCTTGATGAAGCTGAGCTTGTCCGCTGGAGTGGCCTGGGCTATAAAATCGTCGACCCCTGCTTCGGAGGCGATCGCCGCAGCCGTTACGGGGTTGTCGCCCGTGATCATTACGGAACGGACCCCCATGGCGCGAAGCTGCGCGATTCGTTCCGCCATACCGCCCTTGACTATGTCCTTCAAGTAAATGACTCCGAGGACACGCGAGCCGTCCGCTACAGCCAGCGGCGTTCCTCCACTGCGGGAAATGCGATCGGCCGTGGCATCATACGTTTCAGGCAATGTGCCTCCGAGCTCCTTTATGAAGTTCGCAATGGTCCCGCTTGCGCCTTTGCGCAGCATACGGCCATCAATGTCAACGCCACTCATGCGCGTATAGGCTGAGAACGGAATAAAGTGGGCTTCGTGCTCGGCGACCTCGCGCCCGCGAAGTCCGTACTTCTCCTTGGCAAGCACTACGACGGAACGGCCTTCCGGCGTTTCATCGGCCAGGCTGGATAGTTGTGCGGCATCCGCCAGTTCCGTAGTCGGAACTCCCGGAAAAGCAATAAACTCCACAGCTTCGCGATTACCCAACGTAATGGTACCGGTCTTGTCCAACAACAGCGTATTGACATCGCCGGACGCTTCGACGGCCTTGCCGCTCATTACCAGCACGTTGTGCTGCATCACACGATCCATGCCGGCGATGCCTATAGCTGAAAGCAAGCCGCCGATCGTTGTTGGGATCAGGCAGACGAGCAACGAGGCAAGCATGGCGACAGAAGGAACGCCTCCGGAGCCGGACGAGACAGCGGCGTAAACAGCAAATGGATAAAGAGTTGCCACCGCCAGCAGAAAGATCAATGTGAGCCCGGCTATCAGGATATTCAGGGCCACTTCGTTCGGTGTTCTTTGACGTTCTGCTCCTTCGACCAGAGTAATCATCTTGTCGAGGAATGTCTCACCGGCGTTTGAGGTAATTCGCACCTTGACACGATCCGAGAGGATTTTAGACCCACCCGTCACGGCGCTGCGATCCCCGCCTGACTCGCGAATCACAGGGGCGCTTTCACCGGTAATGACCGATTCGTCCACGGTCGCGATGCCCTCAATCACTTCGCCATCGCCTGGAATCAGATCACCAGCTTCAGCAATGACCGCGTCTCCAGCGCGCAGCTTAGAGGCGGGGACCGGCTCTATCTTTCCGTTAGGCAAAACGCGTTTGGCAATCGAGTCTGTTTTGGCTTTGCGAAGTGTGTCGGCTTGTGCTTTACCCCGGGCTTCCGCCATCGCTTCCGCAAAGTTCGCAAACAGCACCGTGAGCCACAGCCAGATCGCAATTTGAACTTCAAAGGAAAGCCCGGCTACTCCCGTGAACAAGTCATGTAGCAAGAGAAGGGTCACTAGCCCGGCAGCGACCTCGACAACAAAAACCACAGGATTCTTCACCAAGAAGGCCGGGTTCAACTTCAGGAGCGCTTCAACGGTTGCCCGGCGAATAATCTCCGGATCGAGTAGCGGTCGCGACCGGCTCAGCTTAGTGAGGAGCAATGAAGGCAGCTCAGGCGAAGACGGCTGTTGCGCGGGAGGTGTTTCAAATGTAGTTCCCATAATGTACACACCCAACAAACGTCTAGCTTGGTGCCGTCAAAACCACACTCGGGAAGAGCTTGCCTTGTTGCATCAAGTAGTGTTCAACAATCGGTCCTAGGGCGAGCGCTGGAAAGAACGTAAGCGCCCCAACCAATATCACGGTACCTATCAGAAGGGTCACAAATAACGGCCCATGTGTGGGAAGCGTTCCTATCGTTACTGGAACTTTCTTTTTCCTGGCGAGGTTTCCTGCAGCCGCCAGTAGCGGAATCAAGAACAAAAAGCGCCCGGCCAGGGCAGCTATTCCCAGCGTGAAGTTGTACCAGGGCGTATTCGCATTTAGGCCAGCAAAAGCGCTGCCGTTGGTAGTGGTGGCACTAGTGTACGCATAAAGGTTCTCGACGAACCCGTGTGCGCCGCCGTTGTTTAGATTTGCGGTAGCAGGGCCTGGTGGATTCCAGTAGCTATGAGCGGCCTGCTGTCTCTTATCGTCCGTTCTAGGGGAAGGGAACTGAATAACCGACGAGAGAGCGGCGAGCACGAGAATACCGAAGGCTGTAGCAATCAGGGCTAGCATCGCCATCTTTACCTCCTTCTGCTCGATTTTTTTCCCGAGATACTCCGGCGTCCGGCCTACCATCAGGCCCGCTATGAAAACCGCGAGCATCGCATAAAGAAGGGTTCCGCAAAGGCCGGCGCCCACGCCTCCAAAAATCGCCTCCCCTGTTTCCATGTTGAAGAGGGGTACCAGACCGCCCACAGGCGTGAAGCTGTCATGCATGGCATTTACGGCGCCGCAGCTGGCATCCGTGGTAACGGTGGCAAACAGCGCGCTACCAGGGACTCCGAACCGCATCTCCTTGCCCTCCATATTCCCGCCCGGCTGCGTAGCCGTTGCGGTTGTCTCCACTCCCATACGTTGCAGGATCGGGTTGCCCTTCTGTTCAGCCCAACAGCAAACAAAAGCGCCCACGAGAAACATCGCCGAACACGCGGCAAAGATCGCCCAACCCTGCCTCCGGTCGCCCACCATCAAACCGAACGTGTACGTAAGGCCGGCCGGAATCAGAAGGATCAGGATAGTCTGTACAAAGTTCGTGAGTGGAGTGGGATTTTCAAAAGGGTGTGCCGAGTTCGCGTTGAAAAAGCCACCTCCATTCGTCCCTAGGATTTTAATAGCCTCCTGAGATGCCACCGGCCCTTGCGCAATCACCTGTTTGGCGCCTTCTACGGTTGTGGCCGCCGTGTATGGCTGGAAGTTCTGAACCACTCCTTGCGCACAGAAGAACAGCGCGACAACCACCGAAAGTGGAAGAAGGATGTAGATAATGGCCCGAGTGGAATCGACCCAGAAATTACCGAGGCTATTTACTTGTTGTCTCGCAAAACCTCGGATCATTGCCATCGCGACTGCCATCCCGGCCCCTGCTGACGCAAAGTTTTGTACCGTTAGTGCCGCCATCTGGACCAGGTAGCTCATCGTAGATTCGCCAGAATACGATTGCCAATCAGCGTTTGTCAGAAAACTCACCGCTGTATTAAACGAAACATCCGGCTTCGTCAGTTCCTTTCCAAATCCTTGCGCGTTTAGCGGCAGGGCTCCTTGCAGGCGTTGAAGAAGATATGCAAACAAAAAGCCGAAAAGGCTAAAGGCGAGTAGGGAGGCCGTGTACTGTGTCCAACGCTGTTCGGTACTTTCATTGACACCGGCAACCTTGTATGTGAGCACTTCCAGCGGGCGCAGAGTCGGATGCAGGAATGTCCGCCTTCCCTCAAACACCTTTGCCATAAAGCTTCCAACAGGCTTGGTGACTGCCAGAATTACCAGGAAATAAACAATTATCTGCAAGACACCATCTGTCGTCATAATTTCGCCCTTGGTAAAGCTGACCGGTCTAGAACTTCTCCGGCTTCAGCAAAGCGTAAAGCAGATAAATAAATATCACGAATGACACAGCGCCGCCCAGCACGTACTCCATTACATGCCTCCAAAATGTCGTTTCAACTGGAGCGACCCCATTAAAGGCGGTCACACGCCTTCGTAAATGCCCAAGCTCCAATAAAGAAAAGAAGCGCCACAAGAATATAAAAAAGGTCCGCCATGGTTCTGTTATTCACTGTAACGGCGCTGCCTAAGCACGGCGAAAGAAATTATTCGTGTTTTCTCAGGAGTGCTTGAACACCAGGACACGATCTTTGCAGAGCGCTGTGTTATGCTTCGTTTATCCGACGTTTTCCGCACAATAAGGGGACGTAGTTCAGTTGGTTAGAACGCCGGCCTGTCACGTCGGAGGTCGCGGGTTCGAGCCCCGTCGTCCCCGCCATCTTCGTTCAAATCTCTTGTTTTCCATAAATGTGGAGCGCTCTAGGTGATCGCTGCTCCTTCGTGGATACTAAGAGCATGACCACCGGGCAACCACAGCCAAAACTTCAACTTACAAACACTTCTGATTACCGCGAGAGTTACGCGAACAGCGTTCAGATGCGGGTCAATCTGTGGGATTTCTTTCTTCTGTTTGGCACTGTCAATCAAAGCTCGCCTGAC
Organism: Bryobacteraceae bacterium; assembly: GCA_035475295.1. Taxonomy (GTDB): domain Bacteria; phylum Acidobacteriota; class Terriglobia; order Bryobacterales; family Bryobacteraceae; genus Bog-105. Next base: position 27,048 of record DATIMM010000125.1, on the reverse strand, counting down.
GCCGTGACGATACAGAACTTCCAAGGCGTGTACCTGAGCCCGCCTCAAGCCAAGGCGCTATTCAATGTTCTGCAACAAAACCTGAAGCAGTACGAGGCGGCATTCGGTGAAATTCGGCTGGAAGCTCACGGGCAAGAAGACGTCATCCAATAGACGAGGAGATGTCCACTCCCCTGCGCCGCCCGCCCATGCCCAAGCTGCCTCCGTTTGCGTTGGCGGAGATGGAGCCTGCACGCCCCAGGCGGCCCTGGTACTTAGCCGTTTTCTTCGTACTGTTCACAGCTCCGCTTTTTCTCATTCATCTACATCTGCTAGGATTGCCGTTCTTCTGGGACGAGCTGGGGCAATTTATTCCGACAGCGCTTGATCTGCTTCGTACCGGGGCTTGGGTGGCACACTCGACTATCCCGAACGTGCATCCTCCCGGAGTCGAGGCTTATCTGGTTCTCTGGTACAAGCTATTCGGCTACTCCATACCGGTCACCCGGGCCGCGATGTTGTTCCTGGCGGGCGGCGGCCTCCTCGCGACGTTCTTACTAGCTATCGAGCTGAGCAAGGGGACTCGGGGAGCACCCGCTTTTCTCCCCCCGCTCTTCTTATTTGCCTCCCCGCTCTTCTATGCCCAAAGCATGATGGCGCAGCTCGACATGCCCGCCATGGTTTTTACTTTGCTGGCCTTGGTACTGTTCGTCAAAAGGCAATACCGTGCAGCCTCGCTTGTGTGCGTTCTTTTGGTGCTGACTAAGGAGACCGGACTGGTGGCTCCATTAGTGTTCTTGGCTGTCCTGGCATGGCGAAAAGAATGGCAGTCGGCGTCCCTCTTTCTCGCGCCGTTCCTTATGTTGGCGGCTTGGCTGAGTGTGCTGCACCACGCAACCGGCTATTGGCTTGGAAATCCCGGATTCACTCACTACAACGTGGCGTACGCGCTCCATCCTGTGCGCATGGCGGTATCCGTCGCGCGGCATGCATATTACCTGTTCATTGCAGAATTTCGCTGGATTGGAACACTGGTACTGTTTCTCACGTGGCGGGATTGCAAGAAGGTCTTCACCCAGGGTTCGTGGCGAGTTGTCGCTCTTGTGGCCGCGGCGAATGCATTGCTTGTCTCGGCGCTGGGGGGCGCCGAATTGGAGCGTTATCTCCTCCCGGTGCTTCCCGTCTTCTACATCGGGGTGGGCGTTGGTATCAGCTGTTTGCATCGCCGGTGGCTGGGAATTGCGGCCGTAGCAGGCATCGTGATCGGACAGTTCGTGAACCTGTTTTGGAATCCTCCTTATCCATTTCCGTACGAAAACAACTACGCCATGGTGGACTTCGTCCGGCTCCAGCAACTGGCGGCCAATATTGCGGAACGGAGTTTCGCAAATCGCAGAATTGCGACGGCGTGGCCCTACACAGCGGCCTTGGGTAATCCAGATTTCGGATTTGTACGGCATGGCCTGACGACGGTGGAGACCAGCGACTTTCATACGGCGTCCATACTGGCTCTTTCGCCGGACAGCTTCGACGTCCTGATCACCTACACGCGTACTTGGAACCCACACAATGGGGTGATTGTTATTCCATTTGTGCGCCGCCTTCTTACAAAATTCTACGAGTGGCAGCCGGAAATTTCCGTAGCCGACTGCGCGCGACTTGGGTTGCGCCCGGCAGTCTCCTGGTCGATGAGAGGGCAGCAAATCACGATCTATGTACGCCAACGTAAACCGACAGAAAAAACGATTGCCCTGCGGCCCGATCAAGTCGGAATTTATCGATCGGCCCAGCAATCCTGAAGCTCTCAGATAATTCCCTCATCGGCCCTTCGCCTTCACTCCGATCAGGGTTCGTAGCTATCTGAACTTCAACTCGTGCCCGCGGCGTCCCTTGTGATCTTGCCGCTCCCGTACACTCAGTGGAGGTGCAGGAACGAACTGTTGGCAGGGCATGGTGGGCCACCGTTACATACTTCTTTTTACATGGCCTGATTGTTTCCACATGGATCTCCAGAATCCCGGCGGTGCAGTCTGATCTGAACTTGAACAACGCGGTGTTGGGGCTGACGCTGCTCGGCTCGGCATTCGGCGCAGTCTCCGCCATCCCTCTCACGGGGATTCTGGTAGGCCGGCATGGCAGCAAAAGCGTGACGATCTTCTCAACTGCCGGATTCTGCATAGCGCTGATCCTACCCGGACTTGCGTTCAACGCCGTCAGTCTTTTTGTCGCACTCTTCGCCGTCGGAATGGCGGCGGCGGCGATGGATGTTTCCATGAACGCACAGGGGGTCGAGGTAGAGAAACGCCTCGGCTTCCCCACGATGTCGCGCTTTCACGCAATGTTCAGCATCGGGGGAATGGTAGGAGCCGGCATTGGCGGCCTGATTGCGGCTCATCACATACAGCCCTTGGTTCACTTTGCTATCAGTGCAGCGTTCTATCTTCTCATCACTTCGGCAAGCGCCCCGTTCCTTCTGGAGACACATGAAGGTCCACCGCCTGAGCCGCACCGGCTTCCGCTAAACAAAATTCCCCGTGTCCTGTTCGCATTCAGTGCAATCGGCTTCTGCATTCTTCTTTCAGAGGGTGCAATTGCTGATTGGACGGCCGTGTACCTGCGGCAAGTCTTGAAAGCCGGTCCAGGCATGGCCGCGGCGGGATACGCTGTATTCTCAGCCGCGATGGCGATCTTTCGACTGCTGGGCGATCTGATCACCGCCCGCCTCGGAGCAATGCTGACCGTGCGCGTAGGAAGCCTGGTAGCGGCCGGCGGATTGTTCTGGGCGCTAGCGGTGAGCCTTCCCCAATGGGCTCTGCCGGGGTTCGCCGCCGCGGGAGCAGGCCTTTCCGTCATCATTCCCTTGGTGTTCGGCGCTGGAGGGCGAGTGGAATCGGTCAGTCCAGGAGCCGGAATCGCTACCGTTACCGGCATCGGCTACATCGGTTTCATCGTCGGGCCACCCACCATCGGGTTTGCCTCGCAGCTGTTCACGCTTCGCTACGCACTTGGTTTCGTCATCATCTGCTGCCTGATATCGGCTCTTCTCTCCGGATTTCTTGGCAGGGTGAAGGCAGGCCCGCAAGTCCCCGGCGACTACTCATACTAAGATTGAGTGGCTGGAGGCCAAACCCTTGCGAGCAGCTTTGTTTACGCGCGAATATCCACCCCATGTCTACGGAGGCGCTGGCGTTCACGTCGATTATTTAAGCCGTGAATTAGCAAGAAAGATCGAAGTGGAGGTCCATTGCTGGGGCGATCAAAAGTCCGACAACGACAACCTTCACGTGATCGGAGCCCAACCCTGGAGCGAGATCACAAATGGAACCGAGGGTAAGTTCAAGGGCGCCCTGGAAGCACTCAGTCTCAACCTGACGCAGATCAAAGCCCTTTCGGGCGTTGACGTCGCCCATACGCATACCTGGTATGTCTCGATGGCCGGCTTTCTGGCGAAGAAGCTCTACGGCATTCCGTTCGTTTTGAGCGTGCATAGCCTCGAACCTTTGCGGGCCTGGAAGGCAGAGCAACTCGGAAGCGGATACGCCATGAGTTCTTGGATGGAACGGACCGCCATCCTTGATGCCGATGCCGTAATCGCAGTTTCCAAAGGCACGAAAGAGGACATCTTGCGTGTCTATCCGGTGCAGCCGGAGCGCGTTCACGTCATCTATAACGGCATTGATCTGGCGGAATACCAGCACACTTCCGATACGACGGCTCTCACGACTTACGGCGTTGATCCCACCATTCCCTACGTGCTGTTTGTCGGCCGCATCACCAGGCAGAAGGGTGTAACTCACTTGGCGGATGCCATCCGTTATTTGCCCCGCGATACGCAGGTTGTCCTGTGTGCGGGCGCTCCGGACACGCCTGAAATCGCTGCCGAGCTACGCCAGAAGGTAGATGAAGCTCGTGCGCATAGTTCGCGTATCGTCTGGATCGAAAAGATGGTGACGAAACGGGAAGCGATTCAGCTCTACAGCCACGCGCAGGTGTTCTGTTGTCCCTCCGTTTATGAGCCGTTCGGCATCATCAACCTGGAAGCGATGGCGTGCCATACAGCCGTCGTGGCAAGCGCGACGGGCGGCATCAAAGAAGTGGTGGTGGATGGCGAAACCGGCTATCTGGTGCCATTTGAGCAAGACCCCGCGACTAGTTTCCCCACGCATCCGGATCAATTCGCTCGCGACCTGGCAGCCAAGATCTCGGAGCTCCTTGCCGACCCCCAACGATGTGCACGCTTCGGCGAGGCCGGCAGGAAACGCGTGGAGCAGCTTTTTAGCTGGGATGCCATTGCCGATCAAACAATCGAGCTCTATAAAAAGCTGATCGCAGAACATCGATCGAATCACTCGTGACCTAACGTCAGAGGCTCACCGTAGCCTGTCATCTCCAGGTACCCCAGGCCTTCAACAGGTCGAGCGTGAATTTGGCCCTTGTATGTAACAGCGCCTTCCCAATATCCTGCTGTAACGCTGTTCTTGCTAAAGAGCTCCTGATCCTTCAAGGCTGTTTGCTCCGAAAGCTCTAAATCGAGCGTAGGAATGCGGATCTGCCATGACATCGGATAGCTAGTGCCCGATTGGGAGCTCTTCCATGTGCCGCCTGATGAAAAGAAAAGCTGTGACCCATCTAGAAAGTGCGCGTTCCCTTTTTGATCAACGTACGTGCCCGAGGTATAGGGATCACCCTGACCCGATTTTTTCCGCAATCGGTATAGCATCAGTTCTTCGTGGTTGTCCAATTGGATGGCGAACCAGTCCCAGCCGGCCTGTGTGGGATCAAGCTGCTCCGTGAAAAACTCGTGATCCATCCAGGCAAGTCCGCTCACGGAATACTTTTCGCCATGAAGCGCCAGCTGCCCGCTTGCCGCAATCCGCGTGAACGAAATGTAGTGCGATGCTCTCCCGGGCTCCGGGCCTTTTTGGCTCACTCCGTTTCTTCCGTGTATTACAAAGGCCTTGTCTGGATTCAGTTGAAGTGCAAGTTGGAAGTCGTTATAGATGGCTTGCAACATTTGCCCGTTACTGTTCTTCGAATCCCATCGAACCTGCCAGTTTCCGTTCCAATAGCGACGATCCTCGAATCCCGCTCCGGCCAAGCCGGGGCCTGCGCGATTCAATCGTTCCGTGTGGTAGAAATGCTGTCCGTCAATATCGCTCAAAGCCAAATGTGCAAGATAGATCTGCGCCGGGCTCCAAACGTCGCGGGCCTCGGTCATGGCCTGCTGCGGTGTTTCGGTTGCCTGCCGAAAGAACGTCAGCTCAAATCCAAAACGATGCCCGTCAGGAGCGCGCAAATTCCCCGTGTAGTACCACCACTCCGTCTGATAATCAGGATGGCTGAAATGGTCGCGCGGAAACTCGTAATGGTATCCGGGCAGTGCAAGCTTCCATTCACCAGCGAACAATGGAAGAGCAAGGATCAGGAGCGTCGCGGCCAGCCTACTCCTCATGGATCACCTCGATGGGATTCATACGGACAGCAGTGCGACCGGGATAAAGGCCCGCCAAAACCGTTGCGGCATAAATTCCCGCCAGGGCGCCTGTCAGGAGCGCTATTGGCCAGTGGAATTGAATTGTCCAGCCAAAGGACTGTTTATTAATAACAAAGATCAGTATCAACGAAAGAAAAATCCCCAGAGTCAGCCCCATACCGCTGGCAAGAATTCCCAACAGGCCCGCTTCGCAGAGAATGATGCGGCGTACCTGCCCTTGCGAGGCGCCAAGAAACCGCAGCAATGCAAACTCACGCCGCCGGTCGATGACCAGCGCCAGCAGCGCGCCCGCAATCCCCAGGACGGCAACGATCACCGCCACTGCTTCCAGCGCATACGTGATGCGGAAGGAACGATCAAAGATCGCAATAGCTTCTGTGCGAAGTCTGCGGTTTGTAAACACCAGTACGGCCCGGCCGCTGATCACGCGGTCTATCTCCTGCCGCACCTGGTTTTCGTTTGCGTTCGGCTTCAGGTACACAGCCAAGTTCGATGCAGCAGGATCCGGCAGATACTTCAGCAGGGTACGCCGGTCAAGCACTATGTAGCCCCGCTCCGTTGAGTAGTCATAGTAAATTCCAAGCACCTTGAAGTACCTTGTAGCGCCAGCCAGCGAGAGGTGGAGCGTGTCTCCCACCCGCACATGATGCTTGTTCGCGAATGGTTCGCTGACGATCGCGTAGTCGCCGGTGGGTAGCTTCGCCAGGATAAAATCTCGATCTTCGCCGGGGAGGAAGCGTGTCGCCGCCGACGCCTGTTGCTTGCTTGTCTCACCGCCTCCCAGCGAGGCAGGAAGGCCGTCGTAAAAAATGGGGTAGACCCGAAACCGGTCAACAGCCGCAACTCCAGGAAGCCGTTCGATTGCGTCGGGTACGCTCGCGCTCATGGTGGGATGGCGATCTGCTGCCGCCTTTCCTGCGGGCCGCAAATAAAAGTCTGCCTTTAACTGGTTGTCCATCCATAACCAGACCGTCTCCCGAAAGCTACCGACCATAATGCCCACGCTTGCCGTCATGGCAATCGCCGTTGCAAGGGCACCCGTCATCACCGACGTTCGGCCGATAGAGGCTCGCAAGCCGCGCAAGGCCAGCAACGCCTCCACTCCAAACAGTCTTGCAACCGTCCGACTCGCGAGTGAGGCAAATACGATGACGACGTTGGGTATTATCAGCGCAGTGCCGCCCACCAGTAGCATCGCTGCAACATAGGCAAACACCGGCTGGCGATTTACGGGGGGCATCTGCGAACAGACTGCAGCGCCTAAAAACATCAGCACGGCGAACACAATTGTCCGGCGCGATCGTACCGCTGCGGTGTACTCTTCGCGGCCTCGCGCCATGGCTTCCACCGGAGATATATGGGCCGCCTCCAACGCAGGAGCCAGCGCCGCTACAACTGAAACACCGATCCCGATCGCGAGCCCGGTTACAACAGTTCCAAAGGAAAACTCTAGCGGGGCGGGTTGACTGCTCACATAAAGTGATTGCACTGTGTTGCCCACAAGCTGTACGGCACCGATTGCCATCACGCGGCCAACGGCTAAGCCGAGAAGGCTTCCAATCACGCCATAAAACAGGGCCTCCGCCAGAAACCCTAACGTGACCGCGTTCCGTGTAGTACCCAGCGCACGCGCAATGCCGATCTCATTTCTGCGCCGGACAACCGAAACCGAAATTGTGTTGTAGATCAGAAATGCGCCCACCACCAGCGCGATATAACTCAACACATGCAGATTCCAACGAAACGCGGCTAACATTTTGCGATTCTCGTCCGTTCGAGAGCCCTGCGTGTCAATGTTCACCGAAGTCGGGAGCTGCTGGCGAAGTACGGCTTCCCAGTACTGTAGCGAACGCCCTGACGGTACCTGAACGTCGATGTCGTCGAGCTTGCCTGCCTTCCCGGTCACCCGCTGCGCCAAGCCAATGTCCGCCACAATTGCCGTGTCTTCGCCAATCTCCCCTTTCCCGTGCTGGAGAACACCACGCACCGTGAAGTCATGCATACGGTCGTTTATTAGCAATCGCACGCGTTGGCCCACCTGCAACCCAAGCTGCTTTCCCACCCAAATCGGCTCTCCTACATCGAGCCGGCTTGCCTCGTTGTCCAGATCACCGCTGGCGAAGTTTTGTTTTGGAGCGTGGCCAATCAGATCGAGTCCAATGAAGGGAAAAGCCTCGCCCTTTCCATTGATCGATGCGAAATCGCCAATGCGTGGCGAGAAAGTAAATGCATACGGGAGCTGCACCAGCCGGCCCAGCAGCTTCTGATCCAAACCACCCGTTGCGCTTAGTTGAAGATCGCTTTTTCCTGCCAGGGACTCCAGCGAAGAATGAAAGCTTCCCGCCGCCGCCTGTCCCGCGAGGTCGATTGCCACCACCACGCCCACGCCCAGTGCGACCGCAAACATGGTGAGCCCCGTTCGGAGCGGCTCCCGGCTAAGAGGGCGGAGAATGAGGCGAACAAACAACAACCAGACTTCGGTCATCGAACCGCTACGGCCTCTTCCACCCTCTCAATCCGGCCATCGCGCATTCGAACCACACGGTGGACATAGGAGGTGCTTTCTACGCTGTGAGTCGCCATCATCACGGCCACTCCGAACTCTCGGGCGGTTCGCTGAAGCAGATTCAGAACGATCTCGCCCGTAGTCGTATCCAGGTTTCCGGTAGGTTCGTCGGCCAGTAGCAGCCCGGGACCGTGGACCAGCGCGCGTGCAATCGCCACCCGTTGCTGTTGGCCTCCGGAAAGTTGGTGCGTCATTCGACCGGCATACTGCTCAATTCCAACCCATCGCAGTTTCTCCAGCGCGGCCGCGCGCGCGTTTCCTCTTCTCGCCAGAAGCAGCGGCAGTTCGACATTTTCTACCGCGCTCAACGTATGCATCAGTTGAAAGGACTGAAAAATAAAACCGATCTTTTCGCGTCGTAGCCTTGTAAGCCCGGCATCGTCCAGCTGCGACGTGATCTGGCCGTTGAGCAGAACGTCGCCCGTCGTAGGGAAGTCCATCGCGCCCGCTAAATGCAACAGAGTCGACTTGCCGCACCCGCTCCTTCCCACCAACGCCACAAACTCACCCGCTTCCACCATCAGCGACACATCCTGCAGCGCGGGAACGGACGCACTTTCTGTCTGATACAGCTTGGTGACGCCCCGTAATTCAAGCAACGGCATATCTTCAGGATGTAACGGCCGGCCGGTGAGATGCCCTATTTGTCAGGGGACAGGCCGTGTGTCGACTGCGTTAGTGTTTCAATTCCCAGGTGCCTCTCAATCAGAAGGTGGGAATAAACATCCATCTACAAGCGCAAGACAAGCAGTTGCCTTTCCCTTAACCTTCTTTGTACGCTTCATGTCGACACAACTTAAGCAGGGCCTCGTGATTCTGCAGTCTCTGCTATTCTGCGCACGGCTGCTGTTCTCTCAAGATCCCACCGGTGTGCTGGAAGGTCAGATCGTTGACCCGTCGGGAGCGCTCACTCCAAACGCGGCCATCACGGTTAAGAACTCCTCCACTGGCTTCGCCGTAACCCAACAGTCCTCCCCGACCGGCAGCTATCGCTTCTCTTACCTCCCTGTCGGCACCTATAGCTTGCAGGTCTCCGCGAGAGGCTTTTCCCGCTTTGACGCCCATAGCATTCGTATCGACGTGAATCGCGTGATCAACCTTCCGGTGAACTTGGAACTGGCGGGCAGCGTAGCTACCGCCGAGATCAGCGCGACGGCTGCAAGCGTTGACGTAAGCTCGACCCTGGGCAACGTGGTCTCAGCACACGACGCGGTGGACCTCCCGCTGAACGGGCGGAATCTGACCCAACTCGGTCTGCTGCAGCCGGCGTTGCGCCCTTGACGTTCGGCCTTCAGCAGGCTGGCGGCATCGCGCGCGCCAATCAGGCTTATGCGGTGAATGGTCAACCGCCCGAATCGAACAACTATCTGCTGGATGGCGTTAGCAATGTAGACAGCGTGAACGGCGGTTTTGCGCTGCGTACGCCGCCCGATGCGGTTACCGAGTTCCGGATTCTGACATCTAACGCGCCCCCCGAATATGGTGAGACCAGCGGCGCAACAACCACTGTGATCACGCGGTCAGGCACAAATCAGTTTCACGGCGACCTTTACGATTTCCTGCGCAGCAATGCTTTCGACGCGCGCAACTTCTTTGCAGCCTCCACCGAGCCTCTACATCAGAATCAGTTCGGCGCGACGTTCGGCAGTCCCATACGCCACGACAAGGACTTCTTTTTCGCCTACTATGAAGGCCAGCGCGACCGGCAGGGTGAAACCCGTACGACGATTGTCCCACCCGCCGCGGAACGAACTGGCGACTTTTCCGGATTGAGAGATAGCAGCGGCAGGCCCCGGGTTCTCATCAATGAATTTACCGGCCAGCCATTCAGTTTCAATGGAATCTCCGGTCAGATTCCGTCCTTGATGCTGAGCCCTATTGCGCTCAAGGCGGAGTCGCTGATTCCGCTTCCGAATATCGGGCCGTCTTTGTTTTCCTCTACTCAACTGCTGGACAATAACTACGACCAGGGCGGCTTTCGGCTCGATCATTACTTCCGCAACAGCGATCAGCTGTTTGCGCGTTATTCGACATCCTCGCAGCATCAACTCGATCCGCTCCCTATTAACGGCTCGCGGGTTCCTGGCTTCCAGTGACGAACGACGTAACTACGAACTCGGCGACTGTTTCTCACGTACACCTGTTTTCGCCCAAACTGGTACAGACTGCCCGCTTAGCCTTCTTCCGCAATGTCTTTCTGCAAGGTGCGGCGACGAACCACAGCCCTGCCAGTGATCTGGGTTTCACCTACCAACCCACGTTAGCCTCCGCTCTTGGCGCTCCATATCTGATCCTGAGCGGTTACACCGATGTTGGCAATCCGATTACGGGCCCGCAGAACACGTATCAGAACGATTACCAGGGCTACTATTCACTTGCCTGGACGCGGGGCGCACACAATTTGAAGTTTGGCGCAGAGATCAATCGCCAGCAGATCAATTTCCTGCTGGGTATCGCCACCAATGGCTTTTTTGTATTCGCACCCTTCCCCGCTAATGATTCGTTCGCCAGCTTCCTGCTCGGGCAACCAGTGCAGTTCTTTCAGGGTGGAGGCGATTTCAATCGTGGCCTGCGCAAATGGATCGTCGCCGGTTACGCACAGGACGAATGGCGCATCACTTCCAGGCTGACCTTTACCTATGGATTGCGCTACGAAGTAAACACTCCGTACACCGATATACGTAACCGTCTGAACGCGTGGGCGCCGGGCCGTCAATCGACCGTAAATCCGAGCGCGCCTCAAGGCCTGCTGTTTCCTGGCGACCCAGGTGTTCCTGCCGGTATCGCAGCCGTGGACTACAAGGAGTTCATGCCGCGTGTCGGCGTTGCCTGGGATCCAACGGGCCGTGCCAAGACCACCATTCGCGCCGGATATGGAATCTTCTACGACGGCTACACGAACGGGACCGGTGGTCCTCTCCAGGCCGCCGTAAGCGCGCTTCCGTGGACAGAGGCTTACCAGTTGCCTGGGCCTGGAATGAACTTCGCGAATCCGTACAACGGAAACACGCCGCCGTTCGTTTCGCAGCAATTTGTCAGACCCGCCACTATCCTTACCGTTCAATCAGGGATGCTCCCACCGTACTCACAGAGCTGGGATTTCTCGATCGAGCACGTCTTTGCCAACTCATACCTGTTCGACGTTCGCTATGTGGGAAACAAGGGAACGCATCTGCCCCGATTCCTTGAGACTAATCCCGCTATGTACGGGCCCGGTGCAACGCCCGGCAATGCTGATCAACGACGTCAGTACGCCAACTGTAATCCTTCGGGATCGTGCGCCTTTGCGTCCGCCGGGCTCATTGCCAACAACAATAGCTCGACGTACCACGCCCTGCAGGTTTCTTTATCCCGGCAGTTGACCAGAGGGTTGTCATTCCAGGCTTCCTACTGGTGGTCAAAGAGCCTCGACTATGTTTCGTCGCTGAATATCGCCGGTTCGGCACCCACGCTGGTTTCAGGTGAAAACGATCTTGCGCAAAATCCGTTCGACCTGCGCGCGGAACACGGCCCGTCACTCTTCGATGCTACGCATCGCTTTGTCTTCAGCGGAACGTATGCGCTGCCGGGTTGGCAGCGTGCTCCAACGCTCGGGCGTCTCGTGGCCAATGGTTGGCAGCTCAACACGATCGTTAGCCTCGCATCGGGTACTCCGTTCACCGTCTACGACAGCGCCAACGCTCCGATGCAGGGGAGTGCTCCCGAGATCACCGGCTTTTACTCAAGCCGGCACAATTCGCTGTCTGATCCGAATAATGGCCCACATACGCCCAATCAGTGGGTGAGCCGTACAGCCTTTCAGGAGCTGACGCCCCAAGCCAATCCGGGGCAGTTCGGCAACGAACGCCGCAATGCGGTTCGCGGCCCCGGTCTCGCCACTGTTGACCTGTCCTTGTTTAAGAACTTCGCTGTCACGGAATCGGCGCGTCTTCAATTCCGTGCCGAGGCCTTCAACGCGCTTAACCACCCGAATTTTTTGCTTTCGGAAGACGATCTCGCTTCGCCCGAATTCGGCCAGATCCTGCAAGCGGCGCCGCCACGGCTGCTTCAATTAGCTTTGAAGTTTATTTTTTGAACGGAACACTGTTAGGAAATCACCGCCATGGAGCCTATATTTCTGAAAGATGTCGAGCAGCACAAAGGCAACGACAATTACACTCGTGCCATTGAAGCAATGAAGAGTGCCGGATCGGAATATCCCCAGATCCTGCACGTGTTCTCGTTCAAAATGAGCGCCACGGTTCACATGGAACGCTTCACGTAGGAGATGCTGCGCGAACCAACTCCACTTTCGCCCGGATTTCGGGAACTGATCGCGGCCTACACGTCGCATCTGAACCATTGCCCGTTTTGAACGAAGTCGCACGCCGCGGTCGCGGCGGAATTGCTGGGCAGCAAAGAACCAGTCGAAAGCGTCCTTGCCGATGTTGAAACGTCCTCTCTGTCCGAAGCAGAAAAAGTTCTGATGCGGTTCATCCGCAAGGTGAACCATAACTCTTACGATATCCAGCGTGATGACATCCAAACATTGCATACGGCGGGTTACACCGATGAAGCGATCTATTACGCCATCACCGTTTACGCGCTGTTCAACTTTTATAATCGCTGGATCGATGCCAGCGGCGTACACGCTATGAGTGACGAAGCGCATGCAGCAGGCGCCAAACGATCGGCAATCTATGGCTACTCCCGCAGTTGTCAACCCGCGCCCAAAGCTCCAGAGAAGTAGCCGCGCAGCTGTTCTTGCTGCCGCTTGCTGCGGCGTATTCGTCAGCTTCGCGTCGGTTGTCGTGTATACGTTCGGAGTGTTTCTGAAGCCGCTCGCCAGCTCGTTTCACTGGTCGAGGACACAGGTGTCCCTAGCTTTCACACTGGCGGCCTTAACGGTCGCTGTGTGTTCGCCTTTTATCGGACGCTTACTGGACCGCTTTCCAGCACGGCGCGTAGTGCTGCCGTGTACGGTCGTCTATGCCGCGGCCGTCGGATCGCTCGCGTTTCTGACACCACACCTCTGGCATCTGTATGCGGTGTTTATCGTGTTGGTCGTTGCCGTTTCTGGGAATTGCTCTGGCTCTGTTGCTCTTTTCATTTGCGACGAACGGCTTGAATGCTCATTGGGCAGCGTTGTTGACAGACGGCGGGCGGCGCACCGGCTGTACGGGCTGCGCTGGTTCTCTCGGTTGCCGGGCTCGCTACATTGGCCAGCAAATTGTTTACCGGTTATCTGCTGGATCGTTTTCGCGCTGGGCGCGTCGCGGCCGTACTGGTCGCCCTCTGCGCACTTGGCTTTGTCCTCATTCTTGTTGGCCACGCCCAATGGCTTTCGGTTGCGAGTGCCATTCTGGTCGGAGTAGGGATGGGCGCGGAGTCCGATGCCGTCCCCTATCTGCTGATGCGCTATTTCGGGTTGAGGCGCTTTAGCGAACTATACGGATATACGTGGTGCGTGTATGCCGTCGCGGCGGCTACGGGACCCGTGGCTATGGGCGCGGTCTTCGATCATACCGGGTCCTATCGCTTCATGCTGATGATCGCACTGGCTATGGTGATCACCGCTTCGGCCATTTTTGCTGCCCTTCCCCGATACCGCTCAACTGCTCCTATAGTCGGTCCCGTCGATCAGGCCGAGTTTCACCCATAGCTCTGGCTAGCGGAGCGGTGGCTCTTCTCCCGCTGCCTTTCGCTACACTCGAAGTGCTTGGCTAAAATTCTTGTCACGGGCGGAGCTGGATACATCGGCTCCCACACAACGTACTTTCTTCAGAAGGGCGGCCACTCCGTTGTCGTGGTTGACAATTTGTCACGGGGTCACGAGAGTACCGTGCCTCCGGGCCTGCTCCGTCCCATCGACCTTCGGGAAACCGACAAGCTGGCCGCACTCATGGCCGAAGAGCAGTTCGATGCCGTCATTCACTTTGCTGCATACATTGCGGTCGGCGAGTCAACGAAGGTTCCCGAGCTATATTTCGCCAACAACACTGCCGGATCTTTATCACTCTTTGAAGCCATGTTGCGCTCTAATCTGAAGCGCGTCGTATTTTCTTCTACTGCGGCTGCCTACGGCGTCCCGCAGCACGTGCCCATCACCGAGGACCAGCCTTTTGCGCCGATAAATCCGTATGGCGAATCCAAGGTGATGACCGAAAAAATTCTCGAATGGCTGGACCGTTACCGCGAGTTCCGCAGCGTTCGCCTGCGCTACTTCAATGCTTGTGGCGCCGAACCCGAAGCGGGACTGGGCGAACTACACGATCCCGAGACTCATCTGATCCCACTGATGCTGCAGGCCGTTCTATCCGGGGAACTGATGTCCCTGTTTGGAGACGACTATCCCACTCCCGACGGGACCTGCATCCGGGACTACATCCATGTGAGCGATCTGGCCGAAGCCCACGTACTTGCGGTTGAATATCTAATCAACGGCGGAGCCTCAAGCGTGTTTAACGTGGGAACTGGCGTGGGCCATTCTGTAAAAGAGGTTTTGGAATCCGTCGAGCGAGTGACCGGCAAAAAGGTTCCGCATACGATCGGGCCGCGTCGCGAAGGCGATCCTCCCAGTCTGGTAGCTGATTCCCGCAAGCTGCAAACCACGCTTGGTTGGAAGCCGACGCGAGCTGATTTAGACCGGATCGTAGCCGATGCCTGGCAATTTGCCAATGGCTCCGCGAACCGGCCAGTACGCCGCTAAGTTCCTGCTGAGCCGCCGAACTGAACTGCTCGGTCGGTAGTGTCACGCACAACTATTGCCGCAGCATTGGTGAGCAACATGGCGCCTGTACCGGTTGGAACTCCATCAACTCAACGCGAGTCAGGTCCGGATCGTACAGGTTCAACTGCCACTTACCATCCCTTCCGATCTTCGGTGGCTGTGGCGGTTTATACCCGCGGTCGAGAATGCTGTGGTAGGCAGGCTGAATCTGATTCACCCCGAGCGCGAAGTGATTCATCACGCCCCGCGTCTTCGGGCTGGGATTGTTCACCCTTAGCATGTATTCCAACCAGTCGGAGCCGTTCGGAACTCGCATATCCACCCAGTTCACTTCGTCATCTTTCATTCCGCCGTACCACATGACTTTGAATCCAAGAATGTCCTTATACAAGTGATCCTCGGCGGCCCGGTCATGCACGACGAAGCCCGCATGAATCATGTGATCTGAAACCCGGGTAGTCGGCAACAGAGTGCCGAACTTGCTCCTGTGCAGCGATCCTGGCATGTATTGCACAAACTCAATCTTGCGGCCTTCAGGGTCGTCGATCATAAAGCTAATGTTCTTGTCCAGACCCGGTTTCAAATGCTCCGGCACCTTCACGCCTTTGCTGGCCAGGTAATCGCGCAATTTCCTCGCATCCGTCGTTTCGAACGCCACGTGCGAAAGACGGTCCTGGTCGCCCTTGAGACCGGGATAGATTTCAACGTATTGGTGGTCGTTGATCTTGTAGTAATTCAGCATCAATCCTCCGGTAGGTTTATCCAGACTGAAGTGTTGATAGCCCAAAGCATGGCCGTAGAATTCGTCGGCTTTTCCAATATCGCTGACAAAGAATCCCACGTGCGCCAGTCCAATGATCGGCGGCCGTTCCACCGCCGAAGCACCAGTCTGTGCCTGTGCCGCCGGATTTGTCCTTACCAGAAGAAAGGACCCCATCGCGGCTATAAGACAAGCCATTATCGAAACACGCAGCTTCTTCATAGGCTTTAAATTTATATCGCTCTAGAACAGTAATTTCAAGGCCGGGGAATTGGGGAACTCTGGCTCTGTGGAGGGCTTAACGCAGCAATCGCATTAACGCAGGGCTAAGGTCTGTTGCTTACCGGGGGCGCCTGGAGCGGGAGACGGGATTCGAACCCGCGACATCAACCTTGGCAAGGTTGCACTCTACCAACTGAGTTACTCCCGCGCTTGTTCCAGTATAACCGACATTCTCCGACGACTTTGTTCCGAAGTCAATTCATCTGATTGCAACATCAAGCGTTACCCCGGGAACGCCGGCATCGCGGAAGCGTTATCCACACTTCTTCCAGAACCTCTTCTTCGACTAAGTCTTTTCTACTCAGCTGTTTAGACGTTAATCATAATTTCCTTTGAAATGTCCTACCCTGTGATAGACTGAGGTTTCCGTAAGGCAGAAGCGGTTTTCCCCCAACCTCTTATCGTTGCTGTGGACAAGCAGCGGCAAAGCCTCACATCTAAAGGCAATGGAGGTTTTCCACAACAGTGGGAAACCTGTGGGAAAACTATTGCCGTTTGGCGGCGAATAGGAGTGTTGCGGTTGGGTGACGTTTGGGAGCAGATCAAGATTTGGCTAGCTGATAAGCTCAGCAGCGGAGCTTACGGGAACTGGATCTCCCGGACATCGTTTTATTCCTTCGAAGACGGCACGTTGACCGTTCGTGTTCCGGACGAAACAACCGAAGAGTGGATCAAGCAGGAGTACAGCCCTCAAATCCGTTCCGCCATTGACGAACTTAAGGTTCCCGTCAAGCAGATCCGATATAAAATTGAGCCCCACGTTCAGGCGGCATTTCCGTTCGTCGCATCTTCCAAGGATGGAGCCGGCCACGCTGCGGCAGCCGCTCCCGCCACAGCCGAACCATTATTCGAAAATTCCGTTTCCTGGCTCAATCCGCGCCTCACTTTCGATACCTACGTCGTCGGCTCTTCGAACCAACTGGCCCATGCTGCGGCCCGTGCTGTCGCTACCATGCCCTCCCGTAGTTACAATCCCCTGTTCATCTATGGGGGTGTTGGTATCGGTAAAACCCACCTCATGCACGCGATCGGCCGCAATCTGCTCGACAATTTCGCGGCCCTGAACGTGGTCTACACCTCCAGCGAGCGCTTCATGAACGAGATGATTACGTCCATCAAGCTCGATCGCATGTCTTTATTCCATCGGCATTACCGCTCGGCCGACGTGCTGTTGGTGGACGATATCCACGTGATTGCCGGCAAGGAACGGACGCAGGAAGAGTTCTTCCACACCTTCAACGAACTCTACGACCATCGCAAGCAAATCGTGATTTCCAGCGATTCCGCTCCCAGCCAGCTGCCCGGCTTGGTTGAACGTTTGCGGTCCCGCTTCGAATGGGGACTGCTGGTGGACGTTCAACCGCCCGACCTGGAGACCAAAATGGCCATCCTGGATAAACGGGCCGAAGCAGAAGGCGTCGCCCTGCCACAAGACGTCCGAATTTTTATTGCTACTAAAACTAAATCCAACGTACGTGAACTCGAAGGGGCATTAACCCGCCTGATTGCTGTTTCGTCTCTAACTGGCCAGCCCATCAGCATGGCCATGACCCAGCAGACCCTCAAATACTTAAATGCCGGCAGCGAGCGCCGCATCACCGTCGACTCGATCGTTCGCGCGGTAGCGGACCGGTTTTCCATGCAGCCGGCCCAGCTCAAAATGAAGAGCAATACCCGCCAAATCGCCTATCCACGCCAGGTCGCCATGTTCCTGGTCAAAGAACTCACCCACGCCTCCCTCCCCGAAATCGGTCGCTACTTCGGTGGAAAACACCATACCACCGTCCTGCACTCCATTCAGAAAATCGACGAGCTCCGCCAGCGCGATGAGGATTTGAACAGCCTTATCCACTCCGTAATGAACACACTCCAATAGGCTTATGAGGATTTCCACAGGAAAGGCGTTTTAAACCCGTTCCTTCCTGTTGGAGATCTCTCCCGCCAGCCGTTCTTCAGAAAACTCACAGAAGAAATCCACAGCTCAAATTTTGAAAAACTACTAGACTTTGCTATAATTTAGAAGGAATTCAACATTTCCACAGGCGTTACTAATCCGGCTCTCTCTTGTACTTAAAAAACATAGTAGTAGTAGTAGGCGTATAGGAAAATAGGAACCTTCCTCGAATCTTTATGGAATTTTCAGTAAGCAAATCGGATCTGGTGCGGGAACTTGGACTGACCCAGGGGGTCGTGGAGAAAAAAACGACCATTCCGATCCTGTCGAACATCCTTGTGGAAACCGATGGCGATCAGGTGTGGCTCACCGCTACCGACCTGGAGTTAGGGATTCGCTGCGCCTGCCCCGCCCGCGTCAAGAAAGAAGGAGCTGGTACGATCCCGGCCCGGCGCTTGCTGGATTATGTGCGCCTTTTGCCCGATGCCGATGTCCAGGTGAAGCTCGGTGAGAACCAGTGGGCCAGCTTCGTCTGTGGACGCTCCCGGACGCGCATTGCCGGCATGGCGCGGGAAAGCTTCCCCGAGCTCCCGCAAATGCCGGAGACGCTTGCGGAAATCCCATTAAAGGTGCTTTCTGAGATGATCGCGAGTACCATCTTTGCCATTTCGGCGGAAGAATCGCGTTTCACCTTGAATGGAGCCCTCCTCATCCTGAAAGAATCGGGTTTAGTCATGGTCTCCACCGACGGCCACCGGCTCGCAATGGTAGAAAGGCAGGCTGAGCTTCCCGGCCTAAAGGAGCCCTTCCGTGCCTTGCTGCCGAAGAAGGCGATGAGCGAACTCCAGAAGCTCGCCAGCGACGGTCCGGACAAACAGATTGAGTTTTCCGGTAATGAAAACCATTTGTTTTTCCGCATCGACAAGCGTCTGCTGTTGAGCCGGAAGCTGACCGGCAACTTCCCGGATTACGAACGCGTCCTTCCTAAAGAGCATCCTTATACACTGGTAATTCAACGGGAGGAACTGAAATCGGCCATTGAGCGCGTGGCTCAATTTGCTGACGAACGTTCCCGTGCTATCCGTCTGCAGGTCTTAAATGGCGAGCTGAAGGTTCACTCTTCCATTTCAGAAACCGGGGAGAGTGAAGAAACGATTCCTGTGGACTACAGCGGTGCCGAGGTCGAAATCGGGTTCAATGCTCAGTATCTTGTCGACTTCTTGCGGACAGTCGATGGGGATGAAGTCGAGTTCCATTTTAAGGACTCCAATAGTGCCGGTGAGTTGCGTCCTCACGGTGGCGCAGCCGGCGCCGTGTACCGCTATGTTGTGATGCCGATGCGTATATGATTGGGATCGGTCCCCCGATCTCCAATCCGCGCGTCTGGGTCTGAAGTATGCGCCTAGAGCGCTTGTCGTGAAAATATGCCTACAGTAGTGCAAAACGAAAATTACGATTCCACTAGTATTAAAGTCCTCGAAGGTTTAGAGGCTGTCCGGCTCCGGCCAGCCATGTACATCGGCTCCACCGGAGAAATGGGTCTTCACCATCTCGTGTATGAAGTGGTGGACAATTCCGTGGACGAAGCCCTGGCTGGCTACTGTACTGAAGTGGGCGTTACCATTCACATCGACAATTCCATCACCATCGTTGACAATGGCCGTGGAATTCCGGTGGACCTTCACGTAGAGGAGGGCGTGTCCGCGGCCCAGGTCGTCCTTACCAAGCTCCACGCGGGCGGTAAATTCGATTCCAATACCTACAAAGTGTCCGGCGGCCTTCATGGCGTCGGCGTAAGCTGCGTCAATGCCCTGGCCGAATCGCTGCATCTGGAGATCTGGCGTAATCGTGCCACTTGGGAGCAGGACTACGAGCGCGGCGTTCCGAAGGGGCCGCTCACCCAAACGGGGCGATCCACCAAAACCGGAACAAAAATCACCTTCAAACCGGACAGCACCATCATGGATGCTACCGAGTTCAACTTCGACACTCTGGCCCAGCGCCTTCGCCAGTTGGCGTTCCTCAACAAGGGGCTGAAAATCGTCCTGTCTGATGAGCGCGGCGAGGAAATCCGTACCGAAGAATTCTTCTACAGTGGCGGTATCGCCGAGTTCATCAAGCACATCAATCGCGGCAAATCCGTCCTGCACGAGCATCCGATTCATTTCGAAGGCGACCGCGAGTTGCCTAACGGCGGAAGACTGTCCATTGAGGTTGCGCTGCAGTACAACGACTCCTACTCGGAAACAGTGTTCAGCTTTGCGAACAACATCAACACCGTCGATGGCGGAAGCCATCTCAGTGGTTTCCGCAGCGCCCTAACACGCAGCATCAATGCTGCCGCCCAACAGTCCAATCTCATCAAGGACGTCAAGGAAAACCTGACTGGCGACGACGTGCGCGAAGGGCTCACCGCGGTCGTCAGCGTCAAATTGCCTCAACCGCAATTTGAAGGTCAGACCAAGGGCAAGCTGAACTCTGATATCCAAGGCTATGTCGTTCAGTTAGTCAATGAGAAGCTCGGCGAATTCTTCGATAAGAATCCGTCGGTGACGAAAAAGATCATCACCAAGGCAGTGGAAGCGGCCCGCGCCCGTGAAGCTGCCCGTAAGGCGCGCGACCTTACGCGCCGCAAAGGAGCACTCGATTCAGGAGGTTTACCGGGCAAGCTTGCGGATTGCCAGGAACGCGATCCCGATCGGTGCGAGCTATTCCTCGTCGAGGGTGAGTCGGCCGGCGGTACAGCTAAGTCTGGCCGCGACCGGCGTAACCAGGCCATTCTACCGTTGAAGGGAAAAATCCTGAACGTCGAAAAGGCCCGCTACGACAAGATGCTGTCGCACGAGGAAATCCGCGCCATGATTACGGCCATCGGAACCGGCATCGGCAAAGGCGAGGACTTCGAAATCGCCAAGCTGCGCTACGGCAAGATCATCATCATGACCGACGCCGACGTGGATGGTTCGCACATTCGCACTTTGTTGCTCACCTTCTTCTTCCGTCATATGCAGCAGCTCATCACGCGAGGCAAAGTCTTCATCGCGCAGCCGCCGCTCTATCGCATCAAGAAAGGCAAAAGCGAAAAGTACATCAAGGACGACAAGGAGTTCACGCGGGAGATTCTTCGCCGCGCCACGGAAAACTTGTCTGTCGAACTGGGCGACAAGGCGGAAAATCCGACCACGATTCAGGGTACAGAACTGCGTAACTTCCTGATGTCGCTCGATGAGTTATCCCAGATTGCGCGCCGCCTGGAGCGCCGGGTACGTGATCCGCGTGTAGTTGAGGTGCTAGCCGACGTCGCCTTGCCGCTCGACAACAAGACGGACATGCAAAACGAACAGGCCGTCAACCAAGTGGCGGCGAGACTGCGAGACATGAAGCTGGAAGTCATGGTGGAGCAGGAAGAAGAGCATTCCGCGTGGATGGTTGGCTATAAAGACCCGACGAATGCCACGCGTTACATCAACACCGAATTCCTTGCGCTTCCCGAGTTCCGCCGCTTGCGCGCCATGATCAAGCAGGTGGCTCCATTAAATAAAGCCCCCTTCACGGTTGTAAAAGATGGCCATCGCGACGTGCAGGAAACCTGGCGTGATCTTCTGAACACTGTGAAGAGTGAAGGTACGCGGGAAGTAAACGTCCAGCGCTACAAAGGCCTCGGGGAAATGAACGCCGAGCAGCTCTGGGAGACCACGATGAACGCCGAGACTCGAACCTTGCTGCAAGTCGATTTGAAAGACTTTGCGGAAAGCGAACCGATCTTCTCGACCCTGATGGGCGAGGACGTCGAAAGCCGCCGCAAGTTCATCGAGGATAACGCGCTCGACGTGCGTAACCTGGACGTCTAGCGTAAGCGTGTTTTCTTTTCCTACGGTCCGCGTGAACGCGAAGGCAGCCGGTCGCGTTCACTCCGGCCATCCCTGGATCTTCTCGAGCGACCTCATAGATCGCGGCACGGCGCAGCCAGGGGATGCGGTTCGTGTTGTCGATCCGAAGGGCCGCTCGCTCGGGACGGCGCACTACAGCTCCACCTCGCAGATTTCATTGCGGCTGCTAAGCCGGCACTGCGAGCCCATCGACAAAGCTTTTCTCCACAAGCGCATCGCAGCGGCTTACCGGCACAGGCAACGATTGGTAGAGCACTCGGACGCCTATCGCCTGGTACATGCGGAAGGCGATTTGCTTCCCGGCCTGATTGCGGACCGGTACGGTGATTATCTCGTCGTGCAGCAGCTCGATCAAGGCATGGACCGGCTCACCTCGGAACTAACCGATGTGCTCCACGATCTCTTCCAGCCGAAAGCAATTGTTGCCAGGAATGATGTGGCAGTCCGCGCTAAAGAAAACCTTCCGCAAGAAGCCCGAGTCGTTTCCGGTGAACTGCCGAGCGCCGTCGTTGTCGACGTGAACGGTTTTGCCCTCCACGCCGATCTTTTGCAAGGACAAAAGACCGGCATCTTTCTCGATCAGCGTGAGAATTACCAGGCCGTCCAGCGCTATGGACGGGGCCGTGCGCTCGATTGCTTTACCGCTACGGGTGGCTTCGCGTTGCACCTGGCGAAGGTATGCGAATCCGTTGAGGCGATCGATAGCTCCGCGCGAACGTTGGAAACCGCAACGGCTAATGCCGACAGGAATCAGGTAAACAACATCGCGTTTCACGAAGCCGACGTGCTCGACTATCTTCCGGGTCTGGTAGCTGCGGCCCGCCATTTCGACATCGTTGTTGTCGACCCGCCCGCCTTCGCGAAATCCCGGTCCGCGTTAGAAGGAGCGGCCCGTGGATACAAGGAAATCAATCTCCGCGCCCTACGCTTATTACAGCCGGGCGGCATCCTGGTCAGTTGCTCGTGCTCGCACCACATGAGCGAGGCTCATCTCCTCGAACTGATCGCCTCCGCCGCCCTCGATTGCGGCAAGCAACTCCGCGTCCTGGAGCGCCGCACCCAGTCCCAGGATCACCCCATCCTGCTCACGGTACCGGAAACGCATTATCTGAAGTGCCTGATCTTTGAAGTGCTTTAAAGCACGATCCGCATGTCGCCCTCGCGCCGCGTCACATGCTCCCGGTCCAAGTACTCCAACAGTGGAATCGCATACTTGCGCGAGATATCCATCCACTGCTTGAATTCCGGCACTGAGAACCTACGCCCTTTATGAGCCGCAAGCGACGTGCAGATATGCGCGATCACGTCGGAGTGAAAGATGATGTTTTCAGAGATGCGAACGAGGCGTTTGCCCTTGACGAGCGACTCCAGCAGTGTACGGCTTTGCTTATCGTCTCCGTTTAAGGTTTTTAAAACATCGCCTGGAAGCGGAGGTTGAAAGCCGCCTTTGCGGAATGCTGTCTCGATCTGGGTCAATGCCCGTATCTGGCTATCGTTCAGCTGCGCACGATGACTTGATAACGAGATGACCTCGCCCTGCACGCGCACGGGAGAAAAATTGCTGAAGACAATGGCCGCCAGATCTGGTGAAAGCCCAAGGCGCGCCTGGGCGAGAGGGGCGCCCGCTGCCGCCGGATTCTTCGCGTGAAACGCCGTGAGCCATGTTAAGAGTTTCGTTCGTCTCTGCTGAAGCCAAGCCTTCGTTAGAACGAGTCCACTACCTGGAAAAAGCAGAAGCTCGGGATGGTGCTGAACGGCCGCACTAACCAAATCGGCGGGCACGCCTACAGCACGCACGAGATCTTGTAAGTATCGCCCCTGATTGCTCTCCTCGACCAGAATCTGGACACGCCGCGAAAGGTCTGCATTCGCCAAAGCATCCAGTTTCGCAACGGTCTTCGCACGATTCATGCGGGCTGTGGGAAAGGCATCGATGACCGAGCCTCCTGCAATCGTAACGGCCGGTGAAGGTCGTCGCAAGACGAAACGATCGCCCGGTAGGGCAAGCACGGGATCTTTCAATGTAAGCCGTGCCAGGGCCGTTTGCTCCTCCTGCTTTGCCCGCAGAATTTTCATTGCTCCAAGGACTTCCGCAGTTCCCAGATGCAACACCACCTCTTCGCGATGCTTCCCCGTCTGGAACCCTGGGAGCCAATCCAGCGAGATATCGAGAACGGGGCTGATCTCCAGCTCGCCCGCATGCACTAATACGTCCCCGCGTCGAATCTCCGTATGTTCAATGCCCGGGAGGTTCACCGCGGTACGCTGCCCCGCCGTGGCTTCATTCACGCTCTCACCGTGGACCTGCAAACCGCGGATCCGCAACTGCCGCTTCTGCGGAAGCAACTCGACTGTGTCCCCCACTCGCAGGCGCCCGCTCCAGAGCGTTCCCGTGACGACGGTTCCAAAGCCGCGCAACGCAAAGCTGCGGTCAACCGGAAGCCGAACCAATCCCCGGCTGTCGCGTGGCTCTATACGCTCCGATAAACGCAATAAAGCCCCCTTCAGCTCGGGAAGGCCTTCGCCCGTTACTGCACTCACCGGAACCAGCGGTGCATCGGCCAGGAAGGAGCGCTCACACAAGGCGCGGATATCATCTGTCGCCTTCTTCCGTTGTTCAGGGCTGGCGATATCGGCCTTCGTTAATGCAATCACGCCGTAGCGAAGCCCTAACAGGCGGCAGATCTCGAAATGCTCGCGCGTCTGAGGCTTTACCGACTCGTCGGCAGCCACCACCAACAGCACGGCTTGGATACCGCCCGTGCCCGCCAGCATGTTCTTGATGAAGCGTTCATGGCCCGGCACATCAATGAAGCTGATCCGTTTTCCGTTTGAGAGTTGCAGGTGAGCAAACCCCAGGTCGATTGAAATGCCGCGCCGCTTCTCTTCCGCCAGCCGGTCCGTATCGGTGCCGGTGAGCGCCCGTATCAGCGATGTTTTTCCATGGTCGATGTGGCCCGCAGTTCCTACCACCAGGCCCTGGGCCGCTGGGTTCTGAATGACTGACATTGTAAGTCTAATGCTTATCGTCGCATTCAGGGCGGCATAAGATTGAAGCTGGCGAGCAGCAAATGTCGACACCCATCACTCCCCCCTTCGATTCCGAATCCGCCAGGAAGAAAGTGCAGGCAGCGGAAGACGCCTGGAATACTCGCGACCCGGAACGTGTTGCGCTTGCTTACACCGAAAACTCTGACTGGCGAAACCGCGACGAATTTTTTCAAGGACGGGAAGCGATCAAAGCGTTTCTCCGGCGTAAATGGGCGAAGGAGCTCGATTACCGCCTTCGCAAGGAGCTATGGTGCTGGACCGAGAACCGTATTGCCGTTACCTTTCGTTATGAGTGGCACGACGAAGCAGGGCAGTGGTATCGCTCCTATGGCAACGAACTCTGGGAGTTCGATGACCAAGGCCTCATGCGCCGTCGTATCGCAAGCATCAACGACGTCAAAATAGCAGAAGCCGACCGTTTATTTCGCTGAGGCTGTAAGCCTATTCGGAGTCGCTGGTTACCTTCAGCACCGCCAGAAACGCCTCTTGCGGAATCTCTACGCGGCCCACGCGCTTCATGCGGCGTTTGCCTTCTTTCTGCTTTTCCAGCAGCTTTCGTTTGCGTGAAATGTCGCCGCCGTAGCACTTCGCCAGCACGTTCTTGCGCATCGCCGAAATCGTTTCCCGCGCGATGATCTTGTTGCCCACCGCCGCCTGCAGAGCCACTTCGAACATTTGTCGCGGGATCAATTTCCGCAAGCGCTCGATCAGAATCTTCCCACGCTCGTATGCGAAATCGCGGTGCACAACCATAGACAGTGCGTCTACCGGCTCGCCTGCCACCAGTACGTCCATCTTCACCATCGGTGACACGCGATGCCCCGACAGATGATAGTCGAGCGAAGCATAACCACGCGAAGCCGATTTCAACCGGTCATAAAAATCGAGCACGATTTCGTTCAGCGGCACTTCGTAGAGCAGCAGAACGCGACCGCCGCCGATGTATTCAAACTTCTTCTGCGTTCCGCGCTTTTCTTCCAGCAGCTTCAGAATCTCGCCGATGTACTCCTCGCGCGTAATCACAGTCGCGTCGATGATCGGTTCTTCCACCTGCTGGATGTTGGACGGATCGGGAAAGCGCTGTGGATTATCGACTTCCAGTACTTCGCCAGCCGTAGTGGTCACGCGATAACGCACGCCCGGAGCCGTCGTAATCAGATCGATGTTGAATTCGCGCTCCAGGCGCTCCTGCACAATCTCCAGGTGCAGCAGCCCCAGGAAGCCGCAGCGGAACCCAAAGCCGAGCGCCGCCGAATTCTCCGGCTCGAAGTTGAACGCGCTATCGTTCAATCGCAGCTTTTCCAACGCATCGCGCAATAGTCCATGCTCATGCGATTCCACTGGATACAAGCCGGCAAACACCATCGGCTTGATCTCCTGAAATCCCGGCAGCGGCTCTACATCGGGGTGCACGTCGTCAACAATTGTGTCTCCGATCTTCGCATCCGAAACGGTCTTGATGTTGGCGAACAGGAAACCAGCCTCGCCCGCGGTCAACTCATCGCAGGGAACCGGCTTCGGCGACTGAAAACCTACGCCCTCCACTTCGTAACTCCGCCCGTTCGAAAACAGACGAATCTTCTGGCCTACGCGAAGCTTGCCGTCCACGATGCGCGTCAGGATAATCACGCCACGGTAAGGGTCGAACCATGAATCGAAAATCAACGCACGCAATGGGGCGTCGGGGTCGCCCTTCGGTGCCGGCACACGCTGCACAACGGCATCTAAAATTTCTTTGATGCCGATGCCGTTCTTCGCGCTGGCAAGGACGGCATCGCTCGCGTCCAGACCCACCACCTGTTCGATCTGTTCTCGAATACGGTCCGGCTCGGCCGAAGGCAAATCGATTTTGTTGATGACTGGAATAATTTCCAGATCGTGGCTGAGCGCCAGATAGGTATTCGCCAGCGTCTGTGCTTCAACGCCTTGCGAAGCATCCACTACCAGCAACGTTCCTTCACACGCCTGCAAACTGCGCGAAACTTCGTAGGTGAAGTCGACATGGCCGGGAGTATCGATCAAGTTCAGCTCGTATGTATTTCCATCGTCCGCCTTGTAGTTCAAGCGAACTGCATGAGCCTTGATCGTGATGCCGCGCTCGCGCTCCAGGTCCATGGTATCGAGCACCTGGTCCATCATTTCGCGCTGCGACAGCGCGCCCGTGTATTCCAGCAAACGATCTGCAAGCGTGGATTTCCCGTGGTCGATGTGCGCAATGATAGAAAAATTGCGGATTAAACTGGGATCCATGCTGTAAAATGAAGGTAATCCAAATTATCCCATAGTGCGCGTATTTACAGCCGTTTTGCGCGTGTCTTCTTCATGCCTTATAAAACAATTGAGGGTTCGCTCGACGCCACTGGGCTGCGTATCGGTATCGTTGTGAGCCGGTTCAATGAATTCATCACCGAAGCCCTCGCGCA
>DATIMM010000124.1:0-19831 GCA_035475295.1 Bryobacteraceae bacterium | reverse complement strand
CTGTGCGAGATAGAAACGCAAAACCCTGCTCGTGTGAGCTCTCGGGCGAGCGTTTCTTCATGCGTTGAATTGGCGTAGGAGTGCAGGAGGCAGATGGCGACCGCTTCAGGCTTTGCCGCGCGAAGACACTGAATCAGGCGTAACACCTCCGTATCGGAGAGACTTTCGACGAGCTCGCCTCTGGCGCCGACGCGCTCCTTGACGCCAAAGGTCAGCTCGTCTTCAATCAATGGCGTCCGTCGCTCGCCCACCAGGGAATAGAGCTTGCTGCGCGTTTGACGGCCAATGTTGAGAACGTCTTCGAAACCGGCTGTCGTGAGAAACGCGACGCGTCCACCTTTCCGTTCGAGCAGAGCATTCGTCGCAACGGTTGAGCCGTGAACTACCTCGTCGGCAGTGCGGTCGCCGAGCAACTCGTGAATGCCAGTCAGAATCGCTCGCGCAGGATCTTCGGGTGTCGACCGAACTTTGTGTACACGAACCCCGCTGTCATCCATCAGCACTATGTCGGTAAAGGTGCCGCCGGTGTCTACAGCGATTCGGATTTTCATCTTTCCTGAACCAGTTTTAGCAGGAGGTGGGAAATGGCCGAACAGGTGAAGCACGATTAAACGACCTGTTCATCCCGGATCCTGACGATCTCGACGAGAAGGTTCCACCCAGTCCCCTTCGCTGCCAATCTACATCGCTGGTCGCCGTCGAATCGGTTTCCTCTGCCACCGAGTTGCTCACGGAGAACCCTGTTCGCCTCGCGGGCTAATCGACCATCTGTAGCCGGCGTTTGTTCATCCAATCAGGGCAGTCGTGACGAACTGGAACGGATCGATAACTCTCCGTCCTGGTCCGCTCCTCATCGAAACCGCCATCAGCCAGTCGGTCAGCCAGAGCCAATTCAGGCGGACGAAACTTTGGACCAGACCGCGATCAGCCTCAGAAGCCTGGAAAGCTATGACTTTATGGTGTTTGTTGGTGCTGGAGGTGGGGGTCGAACCCACATGAGAAGTGAATCCCGCGGGATTTTGAGTCCCGTGCGTCTGCCAGTTCCGCCACTCCAGCGCGCTGCAGAATCAAACCGAGTATAACAACAGGCGGAATTACAACCGCATGAAGCCTACACAACACGCACAATATGGTCTGGGCACACAAGCTGCGTTTCGCCTAGCATCCGGTGCGGCAAATCCATCCCGTACTTTGCCAGAAACGGCACGATTGAAAAAAAACGCTCCTGCAAATGGCGGTGCGGATATACAAAGTTAGTTAAATACCGTGCGTTCCGCTCCGCCTGCTCATCGCGCCGCATCGCCTCGCGCGCTGTCTTCCGGGAAAGCTTCTCAAGTTGATATCGGATTTTAGCCGTGCTCTTTTTGGCGGCCTGTTCTAAAGTCGGGTCAAACTCAGCCAACCGGGATTGCAGCCTCGTCAGCGTAGAATCGAATACCCCCCGCACGGAGCTAAATTCTTCAGCAACTGCCGGAGAAACCAATTTCGCGGAGATGCGGTTCTGTACTTGCTCCTGCGGGCAGAATAGATCGGGCACGCGCAGGCGATATCGGTGAAGAAGCTTGCTGCTTTTTTCATCGAGAAGCGTGTAGGTGTTACGCGGAAAAATGATAGGCATGCGGCCCAGCAGATTCTCGTAAAGTACCTCCGCTTGCGCCATATAGGCGATCTCCGACGGCCCTCCTACATAGCTGATCGTCGGAAGCAAATAATCCTGCATGACTGGACGCAGCAGAGCATTCGGGGAAAGCTGGACCGGAATCTCCCGAAGTTCTTCGGCCGTATACTGCCGATCTTTCCCGAAGAAACGCCCATCGCGGTACCTCAGTGGTGTGCGTTTTCCATCTTTAATCAGAAATACCAACGCCGTATCCTGCTCAACTAATACCTGCGCGTGATACCCGGCATCTGTCAGTTCCTTACCTCGCTGCCGAAGTTCCTGAATTAAATCCGGGACAAGGGTGACTGCATCGCGAAGAAAGGGGGCCGCTATTCTACGGATGGACGGAGCCAAAGGATCCAGGTACAAAAGCCCAAAGTCCTTCAATGCCTCCCGCAAAAACGCTTGAAAGGCAGCGCCCAAAGTTGCCCCGGTGCGATAGCTCGCCTCCAGCCGGGCCACTACTTCCCCTGCGAACGGCAATCCTCCCAGCGCTTCCCTCAACTCGGGTACGGGAACGCTCTTCATCCGTATATCGCCCACCGGGCCGCCTGTCGCGGCCGTGTCCGAAAGCGCCACTTTCCTGATGGATGCCTGCTCATCGAAAATCCAGGCGTGGTCTATCTCTGCTAAGTCGTGATCTTCTGTCGCGAGCCAAAAGACGGGCACAGCGGGAATGCCCTGTTCCTCCAATTGCTGAGCCAGTTTTACCGCTGTGAGCGCCTTATAGATCGTGTAAGCAGGCCCGGAAAAGAGGCCCACCTGCTGACCCGTCACAACGGCCACCGTGCCGGGTTGCGCTAACTTGGAAAGGGATGGGCTGTCGCCGTTCTGCTCACGGAGTGCTTCGGCCAGCTGCGCTCTGCGCTCATCGGGATACACAATCTCTTTTGCGGCACGGGGCCAGGCAGTCGCATCTGAAAAATGTTTGTGATAAAACCGACCCACCCGGTCAAAATCGTACAGAAAATCACCAAATAATTTGGTCGTTCCTGGTAGTGAGGTTTGACGAACACACAACGGCTCCATAAATGGCTGCGCAGTTTCCAGATGAGTTCTCGCTCCCCAAAGTTACCAAACTTTAGAAGACGGAAGCGAAAATGGAAGTAGATGATGGATGAACAAGAATTCAAGACCCGGGCCGACGCCGCTTTGGAGTCGCTTTACAATAAGCTTTCCGCCGCTTCTGATCGCTACGACTTTGAGCCGGACTTCAATTCCGGTGCGCTCGCGATAGAGTTTGAACAGCCAAAGGCCAAGTTTGTGGTTAGCCCCAACACGCCGGTCCGCCAGATCTGGGTCTCGGCTCATTCCAAGAGCTTTAAACTGGACTGGGATGCCAGTCGCCAGGTGTTCGCAATGCCCGACTCCCGGCAGACCTTAAACGAACTGATCGCATCGGCCATTCAGCAGCATCTGGGTGAGCCGGTTACCCTTTAGCCAGCGTGGCAGGCGTCTACATCTCGTATCCGTTTTGTAACCAAAAGTGCAGCTTCTGTAACTTCGCTTCGGATGTCTTTACTTCCGAGGCGAAATCCAGGTACCAGTGCGCTCTGCTCCGAGAGATCAAAGCGCACCGATGGGACTGGCTGCCGGAAACGCTCTATTTTGGTGGCGGCACTCCCAGCTTGATGTCGACTTCCTTCCTCGGTGAGCTGATGGATCTCATTCCCAAAGACCGTCTCGGAGAAGCCACCTGGGAGTGCGCGCCTGGAACAATTACGGAGGAGGCTGCCGGTGCTTGGCAAACCCGGGGCATTAATCGGGTCAGTCTCGGCGTGCAATCGTTCATTAGGGCTGAATTGCGACAGACGGGCCGCCGTCACGACGCTGCCACCGTCGAACACGATGTCAGTATTTTGCGGGATTCCGGCATTTCCAACATCAATATCGATCTGATTGCAGGGCTCCCGGGTCAGACGCTGGATTCCTGGGATGAGTCGCTCCATTGGATCGAGCGGTTGCGCCCGCCGCACGTTTCCGTCTACATCTTTGAAGTGGACGAAGAAAGCCGTCTCGGCAACGAACTCCTGCTTGGTGGTTCGCGTTACGGAGCCAAAGCCGTTCCCGGTGAGGACCTCACAGCCGAGTTGTACGAGGGCGCCGTCCGCCATCTTGCCCGTCTCGGTATTCACCGCTACGAAATCTCAAATTTCGCGGCACCCGGATGGGAGTCGCGGCACAACCTTAAATACTGGCAAGGTGAGCCCTACGTCGGCTTCGGCCTTGACGCACATTCCTTCGACGGCCGGCAACGTTGGGGCAATCCCGAGACCCTACTCGAATACCTCGAAGAAAGCTCTCGATCTGCCGAACCGACCATCTCGGACCTGGCCGAAGAGCATTTCTTTGTCGGCCTACGCCTGAGTGCGGGCATCGAGCCGACGCCCCAGGAATGGTCCCGTTTTCGGGATCCCATTGCCCGATGGCTCGACGCCGGCATGCTGGAGCGTGCTGGCCCGCGCCTCCGATTAACTGACCGCGGCGTCCTGGTCTCGAACGAAATTCTTCAGGAGTTTGTGAATGCCTAACCAACCATGGATCGATCTTCGGAGCGACACCGTCACCAAGCCAAATGAAAAGATGCGCGCGGCAATGGCTGCGGCCGAAGTGGGCGACGATGTTTACGGAGAGGATCCAACCGTCAATCTGCTGGAACGAAAGGCGGCCGAAGTATTTGGCAAAGAGGCGGCTCTATTCGTTCCGACGGGAACGATGGGCAATACCATCGCCATTAAGCTGCACACTCACCACGGCGAAGAGGTTATTTGCGAAGCCCGCTCGCATGTTCTCGACTGGGAACTGTCGATGATGGCTTGGTTTGCCGGGTGTGTGGCTCGTGCTATTCCGGCCGAAGATGGCATTCTGACTTGGACCCGGATAGAGAAAGCCATTCGCTCCTATGGGCCACACAACGCTCCCACTACATTGATCTGCCTCGAAAACACGCACAACATGGCTGGCGGAACTGTATATCCGGTCGAAGCCATTGATGAGATCTGCCAAAATGCGCACAGTCGCGGCCTCAAAGTTCACATCGATGGCGCGCGTATCTTCAATGCTGCTACAGCCATCCAGACTCCGGTATCGCGGATAACAAAAAACGCCGATTCCGTCATGTTCTGCCTGTCAAAGGGCTTGGGTGCGCCCGTCGGTTCCATGCTCGTCGGTACAGAAGAGGCGATCGGGCGGGGAAGGCTGTTTCGCAAACGACTGGGCGGCGGAATGCGGCAGGCCGGAGTGCTCGCCGCTGCCGGACTGATTGCATTAACCGAGGCTCCCCAGCGCCTGGAGCACGACCATGCCAATGCCCGCTTTTTAGCCGATCGCCTCGCAGCGATCGAGGGTATCGGAATCAATCC
The DNA here is from genome assembly GCA_035475295.1 of Bryobacteraceae bacterium. Lineage (GTDB taxonomy): Bacteria > Acidobacteriota > Terriglobia > Bryobacterales > Bryobacteraceae > Bog-105. Next base: position 14,809 of record DATIMM010000124.1, on the reverse strand, counting down.
CGCGAACGTAAAAACCAATATCGTCATCTTCGATGTCTCCGCGTTGGGCTTGACGGCCCAGGAATTCAGCGCAGCGCTGAAAACTCAGGGAGTTCTTGCCAATGCCATCAATGAAACGCACATGCGGCTGGTGACCCACGCTGACGTTTCCCGCCAGCAGTGCGAAATCGCCGCGGAAATTCTAGCCGGTGTCGCGCAAAATACGGTTGCCCAAGTCGCAATTTGATAGCATTTGACGAATGCTGATTTTAGCTGCCATCCTTGCTGTCTTTGTTTATGGTTTGATTGCGCCGGTCTTGGGCGCGCTGCTTCCCTCGTATCACCTGACCGCAAGTGAAGAAGGCACGCTGGCACTCAGCTATGCGATAGGTTTAATCATCGCCACGTTATCTGCCGGGCCCACCATCGACATTAAGGGCAATAAAGTGGCGCTTCTCGTGGGGCTGGCGCTGGTAGCGACATCGCTTTTTGTGGCCCCTCACGCTGGCGGCTATTCCGGCCTGATCATTGATTATCTTGTCTTAGGTATCGGCGGCGGCATTGTCGTCACCGGATCCAACAATCTTGCGGGAGCGGTTGATCCAGGTCGCCGCGGCTCCGTTCTGAACTTTCTCAACGTCTTCTTTGGCTTGGGCGGTATCATCACGACGTATGCGGCCAGCAATCTGCTCAGTCCCGTGACGCTGTGTTACTCCATCGGCACCCTGACTCTCATCGCTCTCCTCGTGAGCCTGGCGACGAAAATGCCGGGGCCTTCCGGTGAACTCGGTTTCAAACTCAACGAAGTTCCCGTCTTAATCTCCAAGCCCGCCCTTATCCTGTTATCGGTTTTCCTCTTCCTTTACGTTGCCTGCGAAATCGGCATCTGGAACTGGTTGCAGTCCTATCTCATCTCCCTGAACTTTACTCCCAAACGTGCTGGCTCTGTCGTCAGCTACGGCTTCGCGTTCGGCATTCTGGTCGGCCGCGTTGTCGTGTCGCGCGTATTAGTGAAGGTGCCCGCCATTACGGTTACGTTTGTGGCGGCCGTCCTTATGGCGATCACCACCTTCATCATGCTCCAGTTGCACACTGCATCCGCTATCACCATTGCGGTCTTTTGTGCGGGACTGGCCATGGCCCCCGTATTCCCCACCACTTTGGCGATGGTGGGCGACGCCTTTCCGCGCGGCACCGCGACCGCCATGTGCATCGCCATCACGCTTGGCTGGGTCGGGCTCGCCGTCAGTTCTCCTATCATTGGTCACGTGAAAGCTGGCACCGATCTGAACCATGCCCTTCTGCTTCTGCCTCTTTTTTCCGTGCTCATGATCTTTGTGAACCTGCTGTTGCGTCCGGTTCTGAAGCGCCGGACAAGCGCTCTGGCCGTCGCCTGAGCCCGCGGTACATGTTCCCTCAAACTTCCCGTCTCATACTGTAGAAGTGAAGTTGAAGTGGATCGCGGCATTTGCCGTGTGTCTTGCGGTGCAAGCCGAAGATATTACACCGCGTGTTGGTTACATAGAAATCTACGGAGCACGCAAGGCATCTGAGAAGAAAATCCGGTCTGCGCTCGGCGTAAACCCCGGCGGCGTGCTTCCGGTCTCGCGCGACAGCCTGGAGGCTCGCCTCGGCAAAGTTCCCGGTGTTGTGGATTCCCGGGTGCAGGCAGTCTGCTGCGACGGCAATCAGCTGGTTTTATACGTCGGAGTCGAAGAAAAGAACACGCCTCATTTTGAAGTCCATCCGGTTCCGGGTAGTGCAATCGCACTGCCGCAGGACCTCGTGGACGCCTACCGCGCGTTCCTCCAGGCCGTGTCTACTAGCATGCAAAGCGGTAAAGCCGACGAGGATTTAACAAATGGCTATTCGTTGATGGCCGAGCCAAATTGCCGGGATCGTCAGACAGCCTTCCTGGCAATGGCTGCCCGCGACCTCCCGCTCCTCGATCAGGTCGTTCGTAATTCCAGTGATCCCGAACAGCGCTCCATCGCCGCTTACGTGCTGCAATACGGTCCGCGCGGGCCTCACACAACGCAAACCATCGTCAACGCGCTGCAATATGCCCTGCAGGATCCCGACAGCGATGTTCGTGGAAACGCCATGCGGGCCCTAAAGGCTGTTGCCGTCGGAGGGAGACTTCACCGGGACCAGCGCATTCGTATTGAGCCGACGTGGTTCGTGGAGTTGATGAATTCCCTTATCTGGTCCGACCGGCGCAACGCCAGTGTGGCGCTCGTCGATCTGACGGAGCAGCGCAACCCCGCATCGCTGGAGATTCTTCGCGACCGTGCGCTTACTTCTGTGGTCGAGATGGCGCGCTGGCACGACCTTCAGCATGCGCTCCCGGGCTTTATCCTGGCCGGCCGCCTTGCAGGCCTGAATGAAAAACAGATCCAGGACGCCTGGGTGAATGGCGACCGTGAAGCCGTGATTGAAAAAGCCCTGAAGTCCGGCAAGGATCATCGCAGCGCGGAACCGCTCACCTCTAGCCTGAATTAGTGTGCAAGTCTTTCTTTAATCAATTCTAGGAACAGGGCCTATAAAAACAATGGATAAGCCGCGGTTGGCAACTGCCGCTGCTACCAGTGATAATTGAGGATTGGCCTCTACAATAAAGAGCCGATAGTCAAGGAGAGGGATGTCTAACGAATTACACGATCGCCTGAGTTTGTCCTACGCTGAACTGGAGGAACTGAACCTTCGGGCGAAAGAGCAGCGCCGCAATCGCGTTGCTCCGGGAAAGATTCAGGAAGAACGGTTAAAATACCTGACCGACGAAAAAGGAATTAAAGCGGTCACGCTGCTGTTCAGCGATTTGGAAGGCCGTCTCCACATGCTCGACTACGACAAGAGCTTTCTTGTCAAGAGCTGGGACAACCTTACGTTCGATGGTTCCTCCATTCGCGGCTTTACTGCACAGCGTGAAAGCGACCTGCGGCTCGGTATTGATTGGAGCGCTTTCTATTGGGCTCCCGCCGATATCTTCGGGACCGGCAAAGTGATGGTGTTCGGCGAAGTCATCGACAAAGACGGCCAACCGTATAGTGCCGACGTTCGCGGTGTCCTCAAGGGGTTCGCGCACCAGCAACTGGAGAAACACGGCTATACGTTAAACGCCGCCAACGAGATCGAGGGCTTCCTGTTCCAGGGCGCTGACGCCGAGCGCCGCTACTTCGAGACCGGCAAATTCGAATATGTAAACACCGGCGGCTACTATCATTCGCTTCCTGGTGATCCCCTGCGTCTGTTCATCGACACCTCCGCCGACGTGCAGCGTGCCATGGGCTTCCAGAATGAAAAAGATCACCCGGAAGTCGCCCCTTCGCAGTTCGAAATTAATTACAGCTACGCCGAGGTAGTTGCCGCGGCCGACCAGATCCAGCTCTACAAGCTGATTTGTCGCCAGGTGGCCACGAAGATGGGTTTCACCGCCTGCTTCCTGCCGAAGCCGGTTGTCGGCGTGAACGGGAACGGCATGCACACCAATGTGTCCATCACAAAAGGCGGCAAGAACCTCTTTTGGGATCCGAAGGGCGAAGAAAAAATGAGCAGCTTTGCCTGGGAGTTTGTCGATCGCATTCTCACCCACGGCAATGACATTTGTCTGCTCCTCAATGCGAGCGTCAACGCCTACCGTCGTCTCGATCCTCACTTCGAGGCCCCGAACCAGATCAAGGCATCCGCGACGGACCGCGGTTCTATGGTGCGCATTCCTATTGGCAACGAGCGCAGCGCGCGTGTCGAAGTTCGCTCGGTTGCTCCCGATGCCAATCCGTACATGGTTCTTCTCTCGGTGTTCCGTACCGGGTTGGAAGGAACCATCGCGGACGTCACCAACCTTCGTGCCGCAAGCCGTTATCTCCCCGATAACATCTACGACGCACTTGATAGGTTCCGGGAGGCCACCTGGACCACGGATCTGCTCGGCGCTGACGTGAAGACAAGGTATGCGGACCTCAAGCAGGCAGCTGCCGACCGCTGCGCCCGTTCACTCGGAACCTTTGTAAAACCGCCGGAGGTGCAATACCATCACGAGGTTTACAACCAGTTCTTGTGGAACATGTTTTAGACCTGTACTGTCGAGCGAAATGCCCTGTTCATCCCTCAGGGCATTTCGCTGAAGTGTCGCCTAATCGACCAGCTTCGCGGTAAGAACAATAAAAATAGCTGACCCGTCGGTTGTCACGTCAGTCTTGCCAATCACGACTTTTTGCCCTTCGCGGATATCGATGTCGGATCTTGTACCTATATCAACGGTTTGGTACTGAGCAGTGTTCGGAACGGTGCTCGTAACTATCCCCATCTTTGCGTTGAAGCGAAAGTTATTCAGATGGATGATCGCTTTTGATTTGTCTGCCGACACGCTTGCCGAATTGTACGTAATTGCATAGGTGGCTGGGTGGTGGGACGCCTCAGAACTAAGCCTGTAGTTCATAACTCCCGAACTCTCCGCGGATTTTCCCTGCTGTGAGCGCAGCAGCATCGTACTTAACAACTCGTAGCTCTCGTATGGAAAAATGGCGCTGAGCTGCTTAACCACGGGTTGAACCGCGGCAAGATTGGTATCCGACGACGCAGCAGAACTGTTGGAGCCCCCAATCAAATACACAATTAACTCGATGTCATTGGCGGTTGAGGCTGCCGCCGCCGGTACGTCAAGTTCTTTGATCGTCTGCTCCGCAATCGCAATATCCTCGGGTGTTCCTTTTAGAACCACTACTCCTAGCGTGTTGTCTGAAGTGACCATTACCGGAGAACCGGGAGCCAGGATGCCCGCAATTTTATCCGGAATCTCGTTGTGGACCCGAATGACCTTCGTAATCCTGTGCGGCGGCGGCCCTGTCGTCGTAACCAACTGCGAAAACGCCGTTTCCGGAAAAAACGCCAGCGCAAAAACGATAAGTGCTTTATTCATTGCCTTTGGGTCCTTCCATTCAGCTGCCAGAGAATCACAACCTCCGGATCGGACGTCGTCATTTTCAGAATCTGCGGACCGTCGCGCTCCGATAACAACGACACAGTACGAAGGCCAGGTGCCGGCTCGTTCCGGTTATCTCGCTTGGATCCCACATTCGGTGCGAGGTTCGGTATAGACGGCCGAGTTATTTGCCGATAAGGAGCTTGCAAATGGTATGTAGCAGCTAAATCGGGCTGGATGACCCTTCGCGATTGCTGCCATGGGAACAAGAGGAGAGCTACAAGAATTGCCGCCACTGCCACTGCCGTCGCCCACATCCAGTTGCCCGTCCCCCGCCTCTGCTCCTCTAACTGCAGTAGCACGCGACGTCGCACGTCAACCAGTTCATGTGCCTTCGGCTCTCCCAACCCGCTCAGCAAAACTGCCCGGTCATTTTGAAATTCCGCCAAGGATGCCCTGCATCCCGCGCAGCTTCGCAGATGCTCCTCCACCGCTCCAGCCTCGTCTCGCGCCATATCACTGCCTGCATAAAGCGCCAATCGTTCTTCAGAAACGTGACTCATAGGGAACGCCTCCTAAGACGGGCAGCAACATGATTCCGGATCTTCACTCGTCCCGTCGAAATCTGCGATCGGACTGTCGTCTCCAACGATCCTGTAATTTCCGCCACCTCTGCCGTGGAAAGTCCTTCTAGGTCGCGCAGCACAATCACCTCTCGCTCACGGTCCGTCAATTCGCCGAGCGCGGCCAGCACAAGCTCCCGTTGCTCCCGAAGCACCGCCGTCTCCTCCGCGCTGGGAGACAGGTCGAACATCTCCATCGCTCCATCCAGAGAAATCTCCTGTTTCCTGCGCCGGCGGATGTCATGGCAGATGTTCACGGTCATGCGGTAAAGCCACGGACCAAAATCCTTTTCCTGCTGAAAGCGGCCTAAGCTACGGTGCAAGCGGATAAACACCTCTTGCGCCGCATCTTTCGCGTCCTCGCCGTTCAACAACAAACGCTGTGCCACGCGCAACACAAGACTCTGGTGCAGAACAACGATCCGTTCAAAGGCCTGAAGATCACCTGCCGTTGCTTCCTTGATAAATTCACGAAGCAAATTCGTCTCTGGCATCGATCGGCCTATCCACTGAACCGTTGAGGGGACCGTCATTGCTGGACCGCCACAGAGTCTCTCCACTCCTTATACGTGGAAAGGGCCAGCAGTGTTGAAGAAAACCGCTGGCCCACTTCGGAATAATTGGTCTGGAGCTTACTGAGAAACGACCAATAGCCTAAAACTGCCAGGCACAACCGTCGGACGCGGATGAGGGTTGCCGGCAGTCGCCGCAGGCGCTGACCCCATGGTTGCCGAGGAAAGATAAATCTTGTGGGTATCGGGATCGAGCGCCATCGTCCGTGCGCCTATCGCTGTCTTCACAGTCTCCACCGGCTGAAATGGCTTGTTGCCCTTATTCTCTCCGAGCATCGTGGACACGCCCACCCCACCCTCCTGAACAACCGTCAACGTGCCATCTTCTCCGTTTGATGAGAACGCAAGGTGCCTGGTCGGATCGAAGGCCGCGGCATCCGGACCTTCCCCGATCGCCGGAGTCGCCAAGACCTTTCCGCTCCGATAATCCACCACTGCCATCATCTTGTTGTCGCAGACGGAGAACAGGCGATGATTCTGCCTGTCGATCGCCATACCGGAAGGAGATTCACAAGGCGATAGCGGCCACTTTGCCTCCACAGAAAGATCTCTGGGATTGATTTTCACAATCTCGCTCTTGTCTTCCACATTGACATACACAAATCCTTGGTCATCGCTAACCGGAAACTCAGGCTTTCCGTCGAGCGCAATCACTCCGGCCGCACTTAGCTTTCGCGCATCGATAACCGTCACGTTCTTACTCCGGCCATTAAACGCGAACACACGCTGCGACGGCCGGTCATACACAATGCCATCCGGATTCGTTCCAGCTGCAATCTTCTTCTTGATCGCGTGCGACCTCAAATCAAGCGCCACCACCTGGTTGTTCTTTCCATCGGTGATAAAGCCCAGACCAAGGTCGCTGGCTATCGCTATCCCGTGGACAAACCCGAATCCGCCGATCTTTCCCGCCGGTTTCCCCGAACTGAGATCGACCACGTCGACCTCGGTGTCGTGTGATACAAACAGTTGCCGGTCGGGTGAATCAACGGTCAGGTAGTCCCAACGGCCATCGCCGCCCAGCGGGATGGAGCCCGTCACTTTGTAGTTTTGGCCGCAAAGCGGGAGAACAGCCGCACTGAGAGCAAGAGAAAACAAGAAAGAATGTTGCGCGCGTTTCATTGGGATGTCAAACCTCACTCAAGTCTAAAAGAAAGCAAATAGCGCCGCGATTCCACGTCCTCCTGGCTGCATCAGGCCGATATCGCCGCATCCGCCGCGCGTTGACCCGAAGTGATCGCCCCTTCGATCGAGGCAATAGTTGTATGATCTCCACAAACAAACAGCCGCTCGCTGATCTTTACTGGTTTTGCCACCGGATCGAGCGACGGCGGAGCCTGTAGCGGAAGCGCGTTGGCGATGTGATCCGTGCGTAAATGCCTCCACCGCGCAACTTCAGGTCCGTACCAGTTCTCCAGCTGTCCGCGCACCGCTAGTTCCAGATCCGCTCTCGATTGAAAAGTGGGGTCGACCACTGTGACCGAAATTAGCGACGTGCCCGCCGGAGCATACGTTCGCTGTACCTCGGTTAGCACGCAGAGATTATTGATAGGCCCTGCGCCTTCGCCATTCAGCACCAGCCATGGCCCGTGCACCGGGGTTCTTTCTGCTGAATAGTAAATGCAAGTCGTCGAAGTGCCCGGTTGTGCGGGGCCTTTTCCTATCAGCCGGTATGCCTCCGCTTGGGCCGTTGCCACGACAACCCGCCTGGTCTTCACTGTTTCGCCGCTTTCCAGCTGAACGCCGCCTTCTGTGATCGAGGCAACGCGAACTCCTAACCGCAAGACACTCGGGCGAAGACGATTGGCAAGCTGCTGTGGAATGGCCTGCATCCCCTCGGCCGGTAGAGTGGCCTCGCCCAGCGCGAACATGCGAAAAATGAATTCAAACTTACGGCTGGACGTCACAAGATCGCGTTCCAGAAAGATGCCGCCCAAAAATGGCCTGAAAAAATGGTTGATCGTGCGTTCTGAAAATCCGATCTCCCGCAATCGGGCGAGCGTCGTCACTTCCGGATGTTTCAGTAACTCAGGGATCGACGGGGAACATACTCGTTGGCGAAGCGAAATGATACGCAGTTTGTCGGCAGCGCTCGCAACCGATGAAAGTAGTGCGGGGAGTGCCTCGGCAGGCGAGCGCAACGGATCGGCAAGCTGATGAAACCGGCCCCGAAAACGCACCAGTGCGCCAGGAAGAAAACTCTTAAGGCGAAGCGTGCTATAGTCCAGTGTTCTCTGCGTCTGCGGATACGCGGATAGCAGAACTTGAAAGCCGCGATCGAACAGAAAGCCGTCGGCCACATTGGTTCGGACACGGCCCCCGACGCAATTGGACGCTTCGAAGATCTGGCAATACACGCCCTTTTGCTGAAGCCGTAAAGCGCACGCCAGTCCTGAAAGTCCGGCGCCAATAATGACCACTGGTGAAGACGGCATGGAAATCTACTGACAGTGTAGAGTGCGAGGCACCCTGCGTCGTTTCAAACTTCAACGCCTACGCCATTCCTGCTGCGCCGTCGATGAGCGTCGCCGGAGGCTCTTACCGCTCGGACACGCCGCAACTGGCTGAAACTGTAATCCGCCGGTCCTTGCCGAACTCCCCCTCACGCGTTGCTGCCCTCTGCTGCTGGCGGCACCAGTCCGGCAGAACAACGGAATACTTTGCTCCCGGCTGGGGATGCCCCAAAACAAGGCTTACCGTCAACTGCTGGCCGTTTCGTTGAACATCGATGTCCAGCGTATTATTTCCAAACGGAAGTAGCCGCGCGCCCAGGTGTTTCCAACTCTCCAACGGACGTGGTGCCAGTCGAATCACATGTGCCATGCCATCCGCCTGATATCCCAACAGTCCGCTTATTGTGGCGCTCACAAATCCTGCTGACGACCACGTCTGTTCGGGCACGGACACATTCAGTGGACGAAGCTCCTCGCCTGAAATCACCTCGTCGATGTGGCCCGGCGCATCCATCGTTGTGGCTTCGACAAATGCGTTCCAGATCGAGAACGCGGCACTCGCTCTGTGATGCTCCCAAAGTGCTATCGCGGCTCCGGCGTTCGCAATTGGCCAAACGCTGCCGCTGGCATAGCTCGAAGGATCATACGCTTTGTCCGTAGATGGCGTGCTCCGAATGCCCCAGGCCGTCAAAAAATCCGGCTGCAGCAACCGCTCCACCAACGTTTCCTGTTGGGCTGGAGAAAACGCCGGACTGATAATCGCTCCGATCGGAGCTCTCGTCTGCGCCACCGGTTTGCCTGCGGCCGTAAACCCCTGATACACGAACCGCGTCTTGGCATCCCAGTACCTGGCGGGAATCGTATGCTGCAGGAGTTCCGCTGCCTTGTGTGCCTCTTCTGCATCTCCCTGTTGTCCATGCGCCTCCGCCAGCACTGCATACCCTTGCTCGGCCGCCAGCATACTGAGCGACAGGCTCAATTCATCCCGAAGAACCCGTTGCTCATTGTGTCCCTGCATCCCCTCGGGGATCAGGGGCACGCCCGAACCAGGATCACGAACCGAAGAAACGTACCGGTATGCAGCCTTCAGTGACGGCCAGTTCTCTTCGAGCCACTCTCTGTCGGCCGAAGCTTTCCAAACCTCGGCGGCCGTCTTCAGGTAATCCATGCTGATGTCCACATGGCGAAATTGAAACGGGTATTGCGCCCAGTTAAGCAGGCCCGCGCTCTGCGAAATCTCATGCCACATCATGCCCGATTTCGGATCTTGGTATCGCCGCAAAAACGCGAACTCTTCCCTAACCCGCTCACCATCACCCGCTGCGCTCAGGCCCTCGGCCGCAATCAGCCCATCGCCGCCAAAGAACCAGTCATATTGCGGACGCCGTGTATCTCGCGACGGGCCATATCCGCCAACCAGGCCGCACCCTAGATACGGATTGCATACCCACGCCTGCTCCAGTGCAATCTCTGCCCATCGAAACGCGCGATTTGCCGCCCCGTCCGGACTTTGCAGTTCCACCAGGTGGGCCAGCCGTGCCGCATAATCGCGCCGCGCCTCTTCCTCTGCCTTCGCACCCTCGCGCCGGATGTTTTGGTACTCCGCCGCCCCGTCGTACTTGCCCCGGATTGTCAGTGCTACCGCTATCGTCGCCGGCGTCTCTCCCGGCGAAAGAGGAATGGTCAACGAGAGCTCCCGATGACCGCGCCACGGCTCCGTATAATCGACCGGATCGCTATGGCCCAGCACTTGCGGCGAGCCCACATAGGCCGTGTACTTCTCCGTGGTCTCGTGAATCGAAAACGCGTTGAGCTTCGCATCCCAACCGCTCTCCTGTCCGCCAATTCCACCCGGCCACATCAAGTCCAATACCGGCTCGAACGCAATCTGCAACCGTAGTTTCCGCGATCCTGTTAGGCTGTAACTCAGCAGCATGCTCGGCCTCTCTCGCGGCACAAACCAATGCTCGACCAGGGTGAAATCCTGCCCGATGTAAACTCGCTCCACGTTCTCTGGGCGAACGGTTGTACGTGCCAGTAGCGAAGCGACCGGCGTAAGTGCGCCACCCTCTCCGATCAGGGAGACCCGGTAATTGCGAAAGATCTGGAACGGATAGATCCATGCTTCCAGCCCGTGCCCTGCGTAGCCTTGCAAAATTCCCCGTTCGCCCGGTTGTGCTAAAAACTGCTTCGCGCCTGGATGCTCGGTTCTCAACGTCAAATCGTCGGCCCTGCTTACAGGGCCCAATCCGGCACAAATCACGAGCGTGAAGAATAGGCCCATCGTCGGCTTACGGGACTGCAATCGTCAGGACCTCCAAATGGAAAGCAACTTGAAATGATAACGAACATCCGCTCTCGACGCGGACGAACCATCCACGAACTCACCATGTATACTCATCTGAAACCGCCGCTTGGCCCGTGGGAGTGTATGGATGGGAATGGATCTGTTGTTGGCCAATACGATCGTCTTCCGATGCGTCCGAAAGGTCGGAAGAGTACCATCAATTACCGCCTCGGACGAATTGCGCCAGGCGGGAGTAGCGTCTCCCGACCATCTTCATTCATTGATAAACGTCATCTGCAACGATGAATTTAGCGGCCTTCCTCACGAGAACTATTCGCTGGACCCAAATTGCTTGCGCGACATAACGCTGGCCACTCAGATTGGAACTGTATCGCAAATCGTTGCGCAAAATGCAGCGCCCGATGAGGAACGCCCGTGAGATTTGTTTTCAGCCGTCTCGCCGTCCTCGCCCTAACTGCCGCAGCTCTGCTATGGCCCATTTCACTCGCCGCGCAATCGTCAGATCGGGACACTCTTTCCATCGTGCTTGCCCAAGCCGCTCTTCGCCAGGTGAGCTTATCCGATCCAACCAAACACTGGATCGTGCAGATTCAGTTCAGCTCCGCCCTATCACCGGAAAATCTGCCGCCCGACGCCCGCTTCGAACTGTTCGATCTCACCGAGGGCAGGGGAGTCGCTGTGCTGCCCGTCGCATCTCCTCATAACTCCGCCGTGGCGCAAAGCCCGGACTTGCCACACATCTTCGAAATTACCCTCGCCATAGATTCGCTAAATTCCGTACACTCTTATGTCCTCTATGGCGTCGGCTTTCTCTTCCGCGGACAGCCTGTCGACGACTTGCACGCAATGCTGCAATTCCTGCATCCTTCCGCTACGCCTTCCCGCTCTAACCCGATTTCCTTTCCCGCTCCGATACCTACCCTTCAGGAAGGCGTGGCCGCTAGCAAAGACGACTCTGACATTTACATCAACGGCGAAGCCGATTTTGTGACGGAGGCGCCTGGTTCCACCAGGGGCAATGCTATTGCTGAGGTGAAGCTCTCAGTTCCGTTCTTTACGAACTGGCGCCGTGAGTTGCAGGTCTTCGCGCCCCAATTCTCACTGGACGCCTCTACTGTGCAAGGCCACAATCCCAATTCCATGAGCTTCGGGCTCACTTGGGATTCCTTCACGCCCCGTCCCTGGCTGATCGTACGCAAGGATTTCCTGGTCGAATCCACCACGAATTTTCAGCTTTCCGACAGCATCTTCGCTCCTGAGCTTCGTCTTCCCCTGCCCGGCAACTGGCTTCGCCCGTTCGCGATTGTGCCGTTCGCCGGTGGCGAATTCGGCGGCAACTTCAACAGTCCGTTCCGCCCCTCCAGCGGTTCGCCCCTGGCGCGTGGCATCTTTGGCGCCGACCTCACCGCCTTCTTTCATCTGGAAAAAACCAGGGTCGGTATCAAGGGAATCGGCTTCGAAGCACAATGGCTGCGCCGCGTCCTGGGCGAGCCAGAAATCGAAGTTGACAGCGCCAACCCCGGCGACTACTCGTCCGCCATCTTCGGCCGCAATCCTCGGGACCATGCCTTCGCCAAAGTGAAATTTGCCTTCACCGACACCTTCGGGTTCACCGTCAGCTATGAGCAAGGCCAGCTTCCACCCTCTTACCAATTCGTTCACAATCTCGTGAAGGTCGGTCTGCTGTACCAGGCCCAGGTGAAAGCGCGGCATCAGTAAGCGCAGCGAACGCGGATGGTCGCTGTGCCCCGCTAACACCCCGGATCCCTATTGCTTCAAATTTACTTCGTATAACGGGCGACCGTCCACGTGGGAAATAATTCTGACCTCATCTCCCCCGGCCACCAGTTGATTCAATACCCACGATTCTGGATCGTACATTAAAAACGATCGATGAGCCTGCTCGAAGACTTTGATATCGGGAATGTGAAATGGACCGTGCACAGCATGTTGAAGGCCACGAAATACCACCGGAGAGTTGTTGTCAAAATGCTCCTCGCTAACCAGGTAAAAGGACTTGTCCCGAAGGGCATTGCTTCCGTATTTTGCAGCGATCATAAACGGCCCGTCGCCTAAAACCAGTGCTTTATCGGAACCATAGATCGCCTTTGTGTGGGGATCGAAGAGCCCCGCGTACGATGCATATGTTCCCCAGTCATCCTCGTCGGGTCTCCTCACGCGCGAACTGGCTGTATATAGCAAATTCAGCACCATCAGGAAGCAAAGTATCCGTGTTACGTTCGATAGCCTGCTTCTAAAAATCCACAGTGTGAATGGGATGAACGTCGCCAGGCCGATCACCGTGGCAATCACATAACGGTAATGGAGCGCCTTCGTATAGAACGACAAAATGAAGCAGGCGATGGGCAGCAGCAAATAGCTGCCGGATGCTGCCAGCTCATGAGCAGGGATTGTGTTCAGGTCAGCTTGAATCTGGGGACTCCGGTCTCGGGACAGGGCAGCCCACAAGCCGAACCCAACGAGCGCTATCATCCCGAGAACGAAAGGCTTTGCCGTCAGCGTGAAGTATATATCGGACAGCGTATTGAAATTGGAATGCGACCAGTACTTCACGGAATACACGTGAATCGCACGAATCTGTGGGAGAAGAAGTATGAGGGACAGGCCGGAAGCGCAAATGGCGAGCAACACTGGTACGTCGATCTTGCGGTGTCGAAAAGCGTAAGCTATCTCTCCTATCAGAATGGGCAGCGTCACAAGAAGCGCGTTGTAATGCACGTAAATCGCGGCAGTCAGTGTGAGTGCTAGCGCGGGAACGGAGACGACGCGCATACGGCCTTCCTTGGCGAATTGCCACGCAACGAAGCTACACGCGCTGAAGAGCAATACCATGGCATACGGACGTGCCTCGAATGAGTACTGAAATGCGACCGTAAACACAGGGGTCAGCGCAGCGATAAATCCATATATGGCGGACGTCCGCCGTGCGACTGCGTAATACAGAACTAATGTCGCTAGCCAGAACGGAATGACAGCGGCCAGGCGAATGGCAAGGGTTGAGGTTCCAAACAAAAGATAGGAAAGGTGAACGGGAACGTAAAATCCAATCGGCTGTCCGTCCGTTGCCAGCAGAAGACTATGCCAGATCGCGCTCAGGTTCGGGAGTGTTCCCACGAAAAAAGTATCGATTTCGTCAAACCACAAATGACGATGCGCTGCAACATAGGCGGTCGTAGCAAGCAGAAAAACGGAGTAAAGAGCCAGCAGCAACCAGGATGTCCTCGGCCTTCGCATCGGGCCAGCATTCGCCCTGGTAGTTTCTTTAGCTAAGGAATCCACCGCGAGATGGTAGCATACCTTTGAGCGCGGCCAATTCTGATGTAAAAGCTATTGGAATCGCGAAAACAGCGACTCCTACCGCGGCACTCGCAGACCTGCAACGAACCAAAGCTAACTGATGAATAGCTCCCAAGCACGTTATGGATCCGCAGGCCTAAAACCCTCAGACTCAATATCGAGGTGGCCTGTTCTTCTTATCGGAATATTGATGACACTCGCAGGCATAATGATGTGCCTGCTGACAAGCGGCCTGGCTCTGGTTTTCCTGTCCACTGGATGGGAAAAAAGCTTTCCTCTGGTCGAGCCCGTTCTGCTCCTGGCAGGCGGCGGTGCAATCGTCGCCGGAACAATTTGTATGTTGGTCGACCTTTTTGCTCTGTTGCCATCAAAGCGGCAGGATCGTCTGGTCGCCTTTGATCATCTGCCGAATCGTCTGTTGACCGTCACTTTGACTGCTTATAACGACGAGCTCAGTATCGGCGAATCGGTTAAAGATTTCCGCATGCATCCGCTGGTGAAAAGAGTGATTGTCATCGACAACAACAGCAAAGACCGGACCAGCCAGGTGGCAAGCGAAGCCGGCGCCATTGTCGTTGTGGAGAAACAGCCGGGATATGGGAAGTGCGTTTTTCGAGCACTTCAGGAAGGGCTGG